>NZ_JAWUEH010000009.1:0-200382 GCF_033550225.1 Providencia sp. 2023EL-00965
AGGTCAAGCAGAACATTTTTACTATGGCCAACCGTTAGGAGAAGTGCGCCTCGTGAATAGAGTATTCGGACTTTAATCCACTTTGAGCGGAAAAGCTCAGCTTCACGATTCTATTTGCAACAGAGCCGATTGAACGACAAAAAAACAGTAATAACGAGTAATTCGTTAAATTTGGTTTCAAAATGCGTATTAATATTTTCAATTGCAATCTAGTCATCTACGTTATCATTTCTCAGGAAACTTAACATCTTATAAAAAATCTATTTAAAATCATAAAGTAATACACATAAAATCAAAAATCATTGGCGATAACGATCAATGCAAATCAAACTAATAGCCATGAGCTATCGTAAACAACAAAATTGATCGTCTTAAACTATTTCCCTCTCCTCTTAATTTACCTTAGTCTTTAGCACCAATAGTTTTGATATTAACCATATTTTAATTTGGTAAAACGAGTGGTTCGCGTTAATGAGATACAATATATCAAATGCAAGTGTTCGCATAGGTGCATTTTTTCGAAAACACAGAAGATTACTAGGTATGTCGGGGAAAATATTAGGACAAAAATTAAATATCTCCCAACAACACATCTCTCGACTAGAACGAGGGCAAGCAACATTTTCAATCGAAATCATTCTGCAATTATTAAATGAGATTGATAAAACGTTACTTGATTTAATTGTCGAGGTATTTTATGAAGATCCCAGTGAAGTTTTAATTGAATATCAACGTTTGCGTTAATTCAGTACTGCATTAACACAAAAGAAAATAGCCTACATTTTCCATTAATCTGTTTTCTGGGATTATTTAAAGTTTTAAGATGAATTAGATTGGATATTTGTGTTGGTTTTTAATTAAAGTTTTATTTTTTATTATATAAAAAATTGGAATATGTATGCTTAAACGAATTCACTTTATTTTAACATTGTTATTAATGAGTATAACAATAACAGTATGTGCCTCACCTTCCATTGGTATTGGTAGTATGTATGATGTTTTTACGCCGGAAACACAAAGCCTGACCAAACGCGTATATAATACAGGAACATCTACCGCATTTGTTCGTGTTGAGGTATTGGAGATTGATGTTACCCCGAAAATGAATCAACGCGAATCAACACAAAAAGAAGTTGACGCAGGCTCATTAACACAAGAACGACTCATTGTCTCACCACTAAGATTAATCATTCCTCCATCGGGCTTTCAGACTGTACGTATATTGTGGTCAGGAGCGCGAGATAAAGAACGTTATTTTAGGATCCGTTTTACCCCTGTACTCCCAGAAGAAAATGATGGTTTTGGTATGAGCAAGGATGAAATAACTCAATACAAGAAAAACGCACTGGAGGCCGGAATTAATGTATTGACTGGGTATGGTAGTGTTGTTGTGATGCAACCTGAAAAACCTTTATTTAATACCGTTATTGACGATAGGAACAAACAAATAGCAATAATAAATAAAGGAAATGCTACCATTATATTAGATAATATCCGTTATTGTGAAAATGCAAAATCACATTGCGAGAACAAATCCCGAGAAATTATATTGCCTGGGAGGGAGTTTATTTTACAAAAAAAACAGAATAACAAAATCACCTTCACATTAATTGAAGGTGATAAATCAAAATCATTTAATTATTAACATTAACATCAATCTAGATAAATAATTAATTTTAATTTTGTTTTCTAGTTATAGAAAATAAATAAATAGGAAAACAGCGTTTTCCTTCTTTTTTTAATCATCATAAATGAGGTATTCACATGTTAAAAAAATCATTATCCGCGATTTTAATGTCTTGCGCGGCTTTAGGGTCAATGACTGTTCACGCTGCGGATGAACAACGCTACGCTATCGACTTAACGGCCACCATCCCAACAGATGATTTTCAAGTTATTCCTGTTGAGGGCGGCTGGGTTAATCAAACGCAAGAAATGGTTTATGATTTAGGAACTAAGAAGTTACAAGATTTCTCCAAGCAATTTCAATATAAAAATACATCCGGTGGTATTCAAGCAACCTTAACGAATACCGACTCAACTGGCACAGCTATCTTATCAAATGGAAAAGATACCATTCCGTTAACTGTTATCTTTAATGGTGTAGCACTCAGCAATACGGCTAATACCGTAGTTGATGCCGCAGATGCCAAAGCAGGCGGTCGTGCTAATCTTCGCATTACACAAAAAACAGACACACCTCTAACTGTGACAGGCTCTTTTATTGGCCAAGTGGCAATGGTTTTTGAACCAGCGCTTGTCGCGCCTCCTGCTGGAGACAAATAAGTTACTCAAGTGATGAAGGCCTTTGAGGCCTTCATCCTTATTACTTAGTCTAGTCGTTCGTTATTTCAATTGTGTTTGTGCATTTATCGAGTGACTAACTATTTTTTATAGTGTTTGTATTTTTTGATTCGGCTAAGAATAAATATGAAAGTATTATTTACTTTAATTCTAGCACCTGGAATAGCTTTGGGGGCAAATTTATTATCAGCAGGCAATACGATAAAAGTTCCTGATGAATTTAAGCAGTATTTTTATAATTCAGAAATTGTTTCTCAAGTGTATCTTAATGATTCTCCGCTTTTTGATGCTGTCTTTTCGCTTCATGAAAATGGACAAATTAATCTCCTACGAATTTTAGATGAAGAACCAGATATTAAACCTCAAGTTAAAAATGAGTGGGCTAATATTTTACAAAAAGGGATCTCATTAGGTGCATGTCACTCCTCCTGCCCTGCAGGACTAATCTCTGCTGAATATCGACTGGATAACTCCTCGTTAAAATTATTTACATCACACTACGAAACTGAGCAAGTAAACAATGACTATATCCATTTGCCTAGCACTCTGCCAAATGGTGTCATTATGCACAATAATTTATCTGCCGTTTCGGTAGCTTCAGCGAAGACATGGAACTTTACCTCATCTATCGTGTCCTCGCTTTTAGGATGGACACAAAAAATATCGCTGCAGACCTACGGCTCTAGCCAAGCCAATCAAACACAAGAAACCAATATTTATGCACTATACACACAAAAGGAATTAGCAGGTAACTTTGTTCGCTTAGGTTTTTTTTCCCCGGACAGTGATAAGGGAAATGTTGAAACCAATGGATTTAGTACAGGCTCTGTTGCTGGAGCCATGTGGGGAACCTCAAATGCATTATTGATAAATAACGAAAGTGTCAGTGCTTACCCTATCTATGTCACCGCTGCCAATCAAGCAACGGCAGAAGTTTGGCTGGATAATCGCCTCATCTACTCGCAACAACTGCAACCAGGAATACAAGCTATTGACACTCGGCGTTTACCCAGCGGCATTTATAACATTACGATTAATACCCTAGAGAACGGTAAGATTGTGGATACTCAAATAGCTCAAGTATACAAGCCATTAGGATGGCAAAATCCCAATCAAAAATGGCGCTTAAATTTCTGGGGGGGGCAAAAAAGAGATTTAGTGATTAGCCGTAAGAACACCACCGAGAATAATAACGCGTTCATCGGCGGCGGTGCCGTCGATTACTTATTGACCCCCCGTGTTATCTTGGGAAGCAGTTTTTTAATGACCGCAGAAAAATATCAGCTCAGCGCAAGATCAACGGTAACACTGTCTTCCAATGATAGTCTTTTTGCCCAATATACCTTGACGGATGACGATTCACGAAAAAATTCGAGCGCAGATTTACGTTATTATCGGACGCTTTCACCGGGAAACTCGTTGAATGTCTTTTGGCGTCGAACTTCCCAGGATAGTTATCGCTCGACAGACTCGTCTAAGCAAGTTGGGAACGCGTGGGGGGCGTCAATGTTCACCCAATTACCGTGGGCGAGTTCACTGACATTGAATGGTCAATACATGAAAAATCCATCAAGAGAAGGGTTTGGGATTGATGCAGCATTGACAACAAAAGCCATGTTGGCTAATCGCGATGTTAATTTTCGAGTAAGTGCGTATGACCGACCTGGATTTAATCAAAAGAATCGGGAGCAAGGTGTGATGTTCGGAGTAAGCATGTCATTAATGCCGACTGCACAGCATACGTTATCAGTTGATGCGGGTATCAATGACAGTAACAGCTATTCGAGTTTAAATTATCAATGGCAACCCCAGGATGAAGGGGCACTACGTTGGCTAGGCGCTGGAATATCGCAAAGTGGTGGAAGCACACTCATTAACGGTAATGGCGCCTTGGAAAGTCGAGCGCTCAGTGGGGATGCTTATGTCCAGCATTATGTACAAGACAAAAGCACCACAGCGGGCATTAACTTAAGTCAGACACTTTTGTTGGGTGAAGGAAGACTTGCGGCGAGTAGTGGCGAACGTGGTTTAGGCATGGATTCGGCATTTATCGTAGATTTAGAATCAGATGACCCCGATATGCAAATTGTCGCTTCAGACAGTGTTAGCGAAACAAAGTTATTCCAGGGCCGAAATGTTATTCCTGCGGATGTCTGGAAAAATGAGTCCATCCAGTTTTACAGCATGGGTGAACATAACGGAAAAGTTTTTCCTGAATATGAATCAATGCAAATGAATCGAGGTAGTGTGAAATATTTAAAATTAAAGGCCATCAAAACAACAGTGCTTGTGGGGATGCTGCAAGACAACCGAGGTCAAATGTTAAGACATCGTCAGGTGATTAGTGATATTAGTAGTGGCGTGATTAATGCTGAGGGCGTTTTAACATTAGATACGGGCATCAATAACCAAAAACTCACTGTCTTAGCCGATGGTCAATTACCCGCCTTATCGTGCCAGTTACCGGACGCCCTGTCATCGGAAAAAGCCGTTCAGTTTTTTCCTGTTATTCGTTGTTCATCAATGGAGGGGTTATAATGCGTTATTTTCATTACATTCTTGGTATCGTCATGTTGGCGCTCAGTGCATTTGCCCACAGTGTAACGATTGATTTAACTGCAGAGTATAACATGAATGGTAGCGGCAAGTTTATAAATACAACCCCAATAAGCGGATATTGCGCACAATATCCAACACATTGCGATGTTGATGAGACAAGTGTTCATTTGCCGTTAACAACAACAATTTCCTACCCTATCGTTGCTTATAATGAACCTCGTAAAGGACCTTACTTTAACTTTCCTAAAACTCCCAGAACACTCACAGTAAGGAATCAGGATACTGGAGAAGCATTTGACGTTATATTTAGGGTAACCAGCTATTCTTCACAATTCACAACAAATTATGCTTCATATAATTGGGATGAAGGTGACAAAGATTTTAGCGCACCTCGGGGAGGAGGATGTTCTTATTATACTACTGCATGGGGGGGGGGCTCAGGAACAGGAAGTTGGATTCAATTTATCTGGAGAACATTAAATAACACTCTCCCCTGTCAGAAAATAAGCAGAATAGACAGAACCGAGCCATCCAAATTTTATGACATGAGCATTGGTTACTCATTAACTACTAAAGACAGTTTTGCAAGCATTCCTTCAGGTCGCTATTTGGGGAAATTATCATTTTCCGTAGGTCAAGGAGGCGATTTTGATTTTGGTGATAACTACCAAGCCAGTGACAGCGTTGTTGATATCAATCTCACTCTTTCCGTTAATCATGATTTAATCGTCACTACAACGCCAGAAGGTCGTGCGTTATCATTGCAACCTTGTAGTATAGGTAAAGTTTGTACGGAAGAACAGGGAAAACGAAACTGGGAACGTTGGATGATAACAAAAATCACTCCTCAGCTTACTGCTCGAAGTGACTTTTTAATTTCTTCAACGGGCTCATTTACAGCTTATTTGCAATGTGAATATATTCAAGGTGAACATTGTGCTATAAAAAGTGACAATAATGGACAACTGGTTCCTGTGAAAGGATATTTGAGCTTACCAAATAATATTATTAATCAGAAAACCAATAGCACGGTTACACGTGCGCTAATGCCAATCCATAAGGATATAGTAAATAATACGTTTTCAACACGAGATATTGGAAGTAATCGTAAGGGAAGCATCGATTTTTTGGTCACTCAGCATGATGTTGATACTATGCTCTTGACAAGACCGGATACTTACCGAGGAACAGTGACCGTTATTTTTGACCCGAATATATATTAATTTGAAACGAAATGAGTGGATCTAGTAGATATGAAAGTCTGGAGATCGGTGAGTAACCCCCGTGTCAGTATAGTTGTCGTCTAGATTTTTAAGGAGATAACTATGCTAGCTAATCCAGTTCCAATTGATGTGAAAACGAAAGGTCAAACTTGGTTGTTACTACCGTATAATTGGGCTCACCGAAGAATTGCTAAAGAATTAGATGTGAGTCCTTCCGTGGTCTAAGTGGAGAAGTGAACTTGTTGAAAGCGGTCTATTGTCTACAGAATTGCCGTTAGAAAATGCTACTGCTGATTTTTCAGCGGAGCAGAGATTTTTCATCGTGATTGAAACTGCAACAATGTCTGAGCGCGAGTTAGCTGAATACTGTAGGTCTAAAGGGGTATTTGTCGATGACGTTAAAGCTTTGCGAGCACTATAATCTATTTATGCAGAAACGGAACTTATTCCAACAGAGTCTCAGTCTGTAATTTTCGACGAGATTACTTCTACGACAATAAGGCATTCAATCTAATTTACAGGAAACTACAGAATCCAATCTCACATATCTGGTCATATAATTCCTTCATACTGGGCAAGCTTGGAAGATATGAAAAATGTTCAATGCCCTTAATGGTTTTGGCATATTACCAAATCAAAAAACATACAGTGATGAAATGCTAAATGTCCGAGGAGGCCCTGTAACGAGATTCTTTTATGGTACTAATTCCTTTACTGGAATCGCTTATCTTGATGCAGAGTAGGGGGGTGAGAATAAAACATTGACCTTTTATTGTGTCACTCAGAACTGTTCTGCACAACAAAATTAGGACACTCTTCTGGTTGGATTTTCAGGACAGGGTTTATTGTTGATTAATTCTTTCTCGCAATCTCGTTCATAAGCTCTTTTCCAAGTATAAAAAGTTTCTCTACTGCTCCCAAAATGACGACAAGTTTTAGCAATATTTTTGCTCTCGCGGGCATGATTTTAGATTTTTGTTTTATGTGCAATATCTCGTTTAGCTTTAATATTCATCATATCTGATCTCCGACTGCAATTAGAAAAAACTAATTGTCAACCGAAATCCAGACTTTGATAAATTTATTTTCAGCAATGAAATAAACAAATCGCTGAATAACACACAACACCATTATCCGCATCATTGATGTGGATAAATTGAATAAATCATTGAGCACCACAGGTTCTAAATAAACTAGCCTTTGGATTTAATTAATCTATATTCATTATTGGATGCATCTACCACAGGAATAAATAAAGAATGATATTTCGCATACGTTGCCGGAAATTGCTGACTTAATCTAACAGAAACCTGAGAAAAAAATTGATCGATCGGCATATCGAGAATATACAATAAGCGGATCAAGGTATCGACATCAATATGACACACACCGTTCTCATAGCGGGATATTTGTTGTTGTGATACATTCAGTTGCTCACCCAATTGTTTACCTGTCATGCAGCGAGCCTTACGGATAAAATAAATTTGCCGGCCAATGATCAAACTGAGCTGCTGCTTTGACGTTAGATTTTTATACAGGTTTTCACCATCGCCTATGACATTAAAGTACTCGCAATAGACATGCTTATCCATAATTTTTCATTCCTCACTTTCAGCTAAAAAATCAAAGATAACGTAACAGAACAAATTAGTTCGATGCGTTATTCTTAGAGCGAAGTTTACTGCTTTCTTAAAGAAAATCAATCCCTGAATAATAGTATAAACTAGATAAATATTTATACTTACATGCTATATGTGTTATTGCAAAACAAAAATAACGCTATAAAACCAACCACTACAAAAAAAACTAAAAAGGATAATCATATGTAGATGGTTAATCACTTCGCTCAAATGAAAAATAATAATTAAAAATAAGTATAAAAAACAAAATAAATATAAATTAATGTTATCAAAAACATAAAATACACTATTTTTATTTAAACTGTTCCATTAAAAATGCGGTCGTGTATTCAATGTGTAGAGTATCATAATAGGTAGTGTTCGCGTTCAATAAATGTGCCGATGATCTTGTCGTGCATCTCTGCTGATTTGGAGTAGCCTAACGTCTTGCGATTAAGTCGCTTTAAGCGGTTTCTCAGATTTAAATTCTCTCTTTCTATTCGTTGGGTATAAAATTTATTGGCTACGTGTTTTTGTTTGGGCAATATCTCATAAGCACAGAACTTATCCGTGCACCAAAAAGCTACATTAAACCTAGATAGTAAGGTCAGCAACTGTCGAAGAGTTTCTTTGTTTCGACGACCAAATGTATGAGCAATAATCCGTTTTAGGCGAGGTTCCCAAGCATACCAGAGGCAGCATTGTTGTTTCTTAATTAGCGACAAAAGACCACTGCTCATCGACTTCGCAAAGGAGTTCAATGTGCAAATTATTAAGCGGTCAAGACGTTACCTGTCTCGGCGAGAGCTTTTCAAGTGCGAACGACCGCATTAATGCTGATATGAAGGGCTCTGGCAGTATCACGAATACCCGCATTATTCATCGTGAGGTCGATAATTTTATCTTTGGTACCGGGTTGGCAGACATGATATTCATAATCGAGTTGGAAGCTTCGGCAGCAGTCTTGGCAACGATAACGTTGATGGCCCGAGCTTCCTAACCCATGTTTTTTCACTGAGGAAGTTTGTTGACAAAATGGGCATCTTACATCGATTTTAGCCATGAATATTATCCGGTAAATTACCCTATATTACAGGTTAATCACCGAATTGAATACATAACCAATAATATGATCAGTATATTTCCAATTTATTAGAAGGGGCTAAAAAACGTAACTCAACTATTTTATATAGAAATGACTTTACTATAAAATATAATAATGAGTCTCCTTGTGAGGTAATAATGATTATTTTTAAGGTATAAAAAGTATATTGAAGCATTGGCGACTGGTGAGTTTAAAACTGTCCGTTGAGCAACTTATTTCTGCATATTTACGGGCTGTCCTAGATAAGAACTGGTTTATGATCCACTTCGATGGTCGGATCAATGACCACTTGTAAATAATACATGGGGAACTTACACAAAATTATCTACAGGCTTCACAATAGCCATCTTCACGGATATCCGTAAAGATGGCTTAAAATAGAGTTTAGTTTGATTAACGTTCTAGCTTATGGATGTCATTGGGGGACCACAGCATTCTTTATTTCCCGCCTTAAGGAATGAAAGCGGTTTGACTCTCATTCTGTTATCCTATCTACCCACTCGTATAATAAACATATCCTCCACTGTGAAAAATTCCTCCTTGTTCAAGGCAAACATCACGTCCATAGCGTTCATAGTCAAAGTAATTGGATAAATGACCCAGTTGTGCTAAATCATAACAACCACTTTCTTCTATCCAGTAATAACCTAAATCATATTCATTATTGACCCCCGCTAATTGCTGGAAAGAATCTAAATTATCCGCTAAATGAATTAAATCATGAATTGAACTCGCTGAAGCTCCGATTTCAATTGCCGCCTGATAAAGGTCAATTTCATCAGGCGATAACATGGCTAGTTGTGTGGCTAACTCGTTCAAGTCATCTAAAAGGCTATATTCTGAAATATAGGAAGAAAGGCCATCAATTGAGGATTCATAGTCCGTCAAGAAATACTCTTCATAGTGAATGCCATCAATACCAATACGGGCTAAACAGTATTCGATCTCTTTTGATGTTGCCGGAAGTTCAAGCCACTCACCAACCAGTTCACCTTCGTTATATTTTCCTAAATTCGTGATAAAAACAGAGATAATCCCCGATTTTAGGCATGGGGAAGCCGTCGCTGTTATACGCATATTCGTGTCCTATTATTGATGTATTGTGATTTAATTAATGGCGATATTTTGATAAAGGGATCTATTTCCCTTTAGAAGATAATATTGATATAAAAAGCCAATCAGCTGAAAAACAGACAACTCGCTTTAAAAATGATTAATGACGTTTTAGAGCAGGATAATGAGTCGCTTTACAATCCCGATAACATGTTATGCTTTCTATCATGATCTCAATTTGCGCGGGTTAAAACGAAAAAAGCCCCTGTCCAATAAACTAGGGTCAGTTCAGACTCACAGACTCCTAAGAGATGAAACCCCATCAGGGGCTTCCGTTAACTTATGGCTATCAATCAAACGTGTATTCACACTCGATACATTCATAACGATCAAATACCACGCCATCTAAAGCTGAACCACTCACAGCCCCAGCAGTAGCTCCAGCTACTAAACGTCCAAATAGAGCGCCTACCGCAGCACCAGCAATCGTCCCTACAACAGGAACAGCAGAGCCGATAGACGCTCCAGCTAGTGCGCCTGATACGCCACCAGCAACAGCTCCTGTTTTTTTCCCTATATGACGTTCACGAATACGGGTTGAGTCACATACAGGGCAACAAATGTAATTTTCCATCATGATTTCCTTTTATTTTGATTAAAAAGCAAAAAAGCCCCTGTCCATGAGGACAGGGGCTTTTAGTGGTGTATAGATATTGAATAAGACGTATTACGATATAGTGATTAATGACTATGCTTTTTGGCGATTAAAATTCCCATGAAGAATATTTCCACCATTTCTCAATGAATCGATGTAGCCGGCATACTACCGTAGTATTCGACTCCTCGTATTGCAAATGGCTCTCCTATATGACATGGATAAAGTCTTAGTGATTCATTGGATTATTCAACTTGGCAAAGTCGAATGGCGAAATCGTTTGTTCCCGATTAGCATCCAAGTAATCTGCCCACCACTGCACCATTAATCGGCGTTGATCAATATGTTCTGCCTTATGAATATAAGCAGCCCTCACTGAGTTACGTTCTTGGTGGCTCATTTGACGTTCTACTGCATCTTTCGACCATAAACCTGATTCAACTAATGAACTACACGCCATCGTTCTAAAACCGTGTCCACAAATTTCAGTCTTCGTATCATAGCCCATCACACGTAAGGCTTTATTGACCGTATTTTCGCTCATAGGCTTAAAGGGATTATGAGCGCCCGTTAGGATCAATTCATGTTCACCCGTCCATGTCCAAATCTCTTTCAGTATAGTGATGGCTTGGTGGCTAAGGGGAACTAAATGCGGAGTGCGCATTTTAGCGCCTCTGTATGAGAATTTAACGCCGGGTATAGGCTTTCGCTGAGCAGGAATAGTCCATAAGGCTTTATCGAAGTCAATTTCAGACCAACGCGCATAGCGAAGTTCGCTTGACCTAATAAACACTAATAAATTTAACATCACGGCTAGGCGAGTGACGGGCTGCCCTTTATAAGCATCGATACGGGCAATGAGTTCAGGTAGACGGTCAAGGTTAAGAGCTGGACGGTGTTGGCGTTGTACAGTCGTTACAGCCCCTGCGGTATCAATAGCAGGGTTATAACCAATAATACCGGATTGCACCGCATAACGCATAACAGCAGCGATACGTTGCTGTAAACGCGCAGCTATCTCATAAATCTCTTTACTTTCTGCTGCACGGATAGGAATAAGCAGGTCAGGGGTTTTGAGGGTAGTGATATCGCGTAATCCAATATAAGGAAAGACATGCGACTCCAAACTCTTTAAAACCTTTTCACTGTGTGATTCAGACCATTTTTTATTGCTGGCATGCCATTGTCTTGCGATGGTTTCAAAAGAAAGATTAGCATCAGAAGCTGCTTTAGCCACACGTTTTTGTTCGCACGGGTCAATACCGTCAGCAATCAACTTTCTTGCTTCATCACGTTTTAAACGCGCCTCTGATAAAGAGACATCAGGGTATAAACCCAATGCTAAGGTTTTCTCTTTACCTAAGTGGCGATAGCGTAATCGCCAGTACTTAGAACCATTAGTGTGAACCAATAAGTGCAGACCTGCACCATCGGTTAATTTATAGGATTTCACATCGGGTTTAGCCGCCCGAATTTTAGCGTCAGCCAGTGCCATAGTGAGCTTCCTGAGAGATAAAGTGGGTACAAAATTCTATCGAACTAGTGTATACCCGCAATTGTACCCGCACAATGGGGTTGATGTGGGTAGAATCGAGTAGAATTCAGTTGAGTTGAAACTTTGGGAGAGTGTTGATTTTAGCGGGCTTTACAAACAAAAACAGACGTCGGTTGACGTCTGTTGATAATAAGGTGGTGCCCGGACTCGGAATCGAACCAAGGACACGGGGATTTTCAATCCCCTGCTCTACCGACTGAGCTATCCGGGCAACGGGGCGCATTAAACCGCATTAGATGGTTTGCGTCAACGAGTTTTTGCTAAAAAAACGTAATTTTTAACTGAGTGTTTCCTTTTTCAACAAAAGCTGTTGCTTTAACGCGCGATTGATCGTTTTTAGCTTAATGCGCCTTTTTTGCGACACAGCGCAATAGCTAAAATATCTTCAGAAAGATGTTGAGCAATTTCTACATCACGAATGTCTCTTTGAACTAATAGACGGTTTAAACAGCCTTCTAGGACAAGTTCCATTTGATTTGCGACGAGTTCTGAGTCTTCAATATCTAATTCATCTAACAGCTCTTTGGTATACAAGAAAGAGTTATCTTTTTGTAGACGGCTAAGTTGGTGAATAGGATGTTGGGGATCGGGATAGTGGTTGCAAGCGGAGACAAATAAGCACCCAGGGAAACGGCCTTCACTGACACGACTATAAAGTTGTTGATAGCGAGCGGTAAGCTTCTGTTGTGGGCTCAACGTTTCATCTAGGCGAGTTTGGCGCTGCCAAATTTCAATTTGTTGTCCGTGATAACGTAGGCAGTCATAAACCAAAGCTTCATCATCAGGCCAAAACTGGCGGATCACACTAAAGTTAGGTTCAATTTCATGGAGAAGGCGCTCTGTCGATGCGGATAAACCTTGTTTTTCTAATTGGTTAAGAGCGTGGCTTAAAATCTCTTCGCGCTGTACTGACATTGTTAGCTCCGTCACATATTGTTCTCATACTTTAATCATAACAATGTTTACTCGCTCGTCATACCTCAAAGTCATAGCGATTTACATTTAGGCAAAGCAGGGCATGCTTGATGGCTTACATCCCGCGGTACGATTGCTTCTCAAATTATTTTACTTTATCCCACCTAAAAATATTTTCTAAAATGATTGAAATAATAATTCCCATAAGTAATCCATTAGTCACTATTGGGCGAATAGTTAATGGGATATCTTGCAGATAAGCAGGGGGAACACCCATTAAAAAAATACCTATAAACAAAGGAAGTGCAAGACGGTATATATTGCGAGGATTCAGTTTTGATACATTAATAAACAGTAAAGAAGACCATAATAATGGCAAATAAGTCACCATCATCACAGTACTGCTAATGACTAAGGGAAAGGAAGCGAAAATCCCTGAAAGCAGCGGGACTAAACTGATAATTAAAAAGAAGAGGCTACCAATGATAAACGGTTTTTTGGTGGAGTCACCTGTTTGAGTAATTAATCCAACTGATGAAACAAAAGGTGCGAACGGAACAATACCAAGTGGTGAGCATGTCAGTGTCATAATGCCTGAAGCAACAAAACTTCGACGGTATATAGTAGGCGAGGCTGTTGCTCCTTCATGAAAAATATCTGTACCTTTTATTGCACCAAAGGTATTCGAGGTATTGAGGAAAGCGGTTATCACACAGGTTGCCACAATACCATAATTGATTGACTCGGCTTTACCGAGTGGAAATAGCTGCCAATTGATGCTGCTTGATACACTCATTTCTGGGGAGAAAAAAGCTAGGAATAATATCCAGCCTAAAATTGAACCGATTAAAACCGCGTATTTATTAATATTGCGGGGTAACAATATAATGATTGCGATGATCAGCGCCATGATAAACAGTGCTAATAAGAAGGTATCAAACTGAATATGTACAGGCTGGTCAGTGGCATTAAAAGGCAGGCCAAGCATTCCTTTTAGGAAAATAGAAATCAAATTGGCGCCAAGTAAAAACATGAACACGGCCATGACACTGGGCGAAAATAATAAAGCTAAATATTTACCAATACCGCTGAGACCAATAAAGATAGTAATTAGACCCGCAATGGCAATGCCTAAGGCAAAACTGATCCCGATAACTTCAAGCGGGGTTCCTTGAGCCGATTCAGTAAAAGTGACAGATAAAATCATTCCCCACCATAAACCAGCGGATCCTTCCATTATAGAACGTTTATGGCCAATAATAGCTTGGATCAGGCAAGCGAGTGATGTTGCTATAAATGAATATTGGGTAATAACCAGTGTGGTGTCATTAGATAGCTGAAAGGCTGATTGCAAAGTGGGGGGGATCACCACGGTATTGCAAAAAATAAAGAAAAACCATTGAAAGCCTGATAATACACTGTCTTTATTTAAGCCTAACATCGATCCCCCGCCTATAATATAGCTAAACAGCACTTTAGAATATGTCGAGTATATTTGTCATCATTCAAGATACGGGGGCTTTTCGTTAAAGTATGGAGGCTACATTCAGTATGCCTAGCCACATAGTTTATCTATACTCCCCTAGTTATTTTCGCTTATCGCTAAACTGCACCTCGAATTATTTAGAGTATATACTGTTGGTGTTTACAGAAAATTAACTAATTGCGTTTAACATACATGAGTATTAATGCTTTGACATTCTTCTGCATTAAAAAATGAGAGGATGAAAGCGTGGCTGATAGGTACATTTGTTTATGAAAATTATCATAGCACCTGATTCATTCAAAGAGAGTATGAGTGCAGAGCTTGCTGCAAATGCAGTAAAGCAAGGATTTCAAGCCATCTTTCCACATGCTACCTACCTTAGCTTACCTATTGCTGACGGGGGAGAAGGTACAGTTGATGCCCTGATTGCAGCGATTGGCGGCGAACGTATCACTGTTGAAGTCAGTGGGCCGCTAAATCAAACTGTGATGGCAACTTATGGATTGTTGCATCAAGGGGAAACAGCGGTCATTGAGATGGCCGAAGCGAGTGGTTTGATGCTAGTTGCTCCTAAAGATCGTAATCCTATGTTAACGCATAGCTTCGGTACCGGTCAGTTGATCAAGGATGCCTTAGATAAAGGTGTTAAACAGATCATTCTCGGTGTTGGTGGTAGCGCGACAATTGATGGTGGCGTTGGCATGCTACAGGCTCTGGGGGCTATTTTCTATGACGCTCAACAACAAGTGCTAGGGTTGGGTGGCGAAGTATTAAATCACATTACTAAGATCGACCTAGCAAATTTAGATCCTCGTTTACAGCATTGTCAGATTGATATCGCTTGTGATGTAGATAACCCACTAGTGGGTGAACGTGGTGCAGCTGCCATTTTTGGCCCTCAAAAAGGGACTACAGCTGAAATGGTGATAACTTTGGAACAAGGTTTGAATCAATTAGCGAATGTTATTGAGCAAATGACAGGCACAGATTATCGTCATTTATCAGGTGGTGGTGCGGCTGGTGGGATCTCAGTTGCGGCAGCTGCATTTATGGGTGCTCAGCTAAAACCGGGTATTGAAATTGTCATCCAAGCCGTCAATTTGGAAAAAGAGATTGTTGATACTGACTTAGTGATTGTGGGTGAGGGCAGTATGGATGGGCAAACCGCAGGTGGTAAAGCGCCGATCGGTATTGCGAAGGTGGCAGCGAAACATAATGTGCCAGTGATAGCGTTGAGTGGGGTATTAGGTAAAGGCGTTGAAGCACTACATCAAGAAGGCATTGATGCTTTTTTTAGTATTTTACCTCGTTTATGTCCACTCGAAGAAGCTCTGACTGAAGGTGCAATGAATCTACAGCAGACAGCGTACAATGTGGCAAAAGTTCTAAAGTTGGGACAGCAATTGTAATGCATTAAAAAAACAAAACCCGCCATTATTGCGGGTTTTGTTCAAGTAAAGAATCACTCACTACAATATCATTCCACCAAATAGGAAACCGAAAGTAACGGATAAAATAACCGCTATGGTACCTGGAATGAAGAATGGATGGTTGAACACGAAGCGACCGATACGTGTTGTCCCTGTATCATCCATTTGTACTGCGGCAACCAATGTTGGATAAGTTGGCAGAATAAATAAACCCGATACCGCAGAGAACGATGCAATCGCGGTTAGTGGGCTAACATGTAAAGCTAATGCCATTGGCATTAATGCTTTTGCTGTTGCAGCCTGTGAATAAAGCAGCGCTGAACAGAAGAAGAAAATAACCGCTAACATCCATGAATGTTCGTGGATCAAATCACCCGCAGTTTCTTTAATCCAATCAATGTTATGCTGTACAAATGTATCACCTAGCCAAGCAACACCAAGAATACAAATACATGCACTCATACCGGCTTTAAAAGTACTTGAATTGAGGATCGAGTCAGTGCTAACACGACAGAACACGGTAATTAATGTTGCCACACTCAGCATGATGATCAAAATTGCGTTAGTGGTATTCATTAATGGTGTTTGCACTAAGCCTAAGCTCGGGCTATTGACGATGGCGTAGATAACAACACAGATAACACCGAGTAGGAACAACAGAACCGATGATTTAGCGCCCGGTTTGATATCTTTGACTTGACTACCACGTAATTCAACTAAACCTTCAGCTAAACGTTTTTGATAAACAGGGTCATCAGACAGTTTAGAGTTAAATGTCCAAGAAATGATGAATGACATCAGAATAATGGCAAGGAAAGTGGATGGTAGCAAAATAGCGAGTAACGTAATGTAGCTAACCGTATTACCAGCACCAACCATTGCCGAGTTTTCCATTATCGATGCCATGTATACCACTGCCGCAGAAATTGGTGATGCTGTAATACCAATTTGAGCTGCAACAACCGCAGTAGACAGAGGGCGGCATGGTTTCACACCTTGCTCTTTGGCAACTTCGGCAATAACGGGCAATGTCGCTAAAGAGATGTTACCTGTACCTGCAAAGAGGGTCAGGAAATAGGTCACGATTGGGGCAAGAATGGTGATATATTTTGGATTACGACGTAGTAGTTTTTCTGTTTGGGCAACTAAGTAATCGAGACCACCGGCGATTTGCATTGCAGAGATCGCGGCGATGACCGCCATAATAATTGAGATAACGTCAAATGGAATGGTTCCTGGTTTCACGCCAATTGCAGCGAGTACCAGTACACCAAGGCCACCGGCAAAGCCGATACCTATCCCACCTAGACGGGCCCCCAAAAATATGGCCAGTAGAACAATTATAAATTCCACGGCTAACATAGTGTTTACTCCTCGACAAATTTAAAATTAAAAATATGAAACTGTTATGTTAATTTTTTGTGTGTGCATGAATTAAAAAAGGCACGCTTTCCAAAGGAGAGGCGTGCCTTGATTTTTAAGAATTATTTATGTTTAACATAGATGATTAGTCATCAAATCGTTTCGCTTTATAAGCTGGGTGTTTTAGGTTCTCTACAGAGAAGATATCATCCAGTTGCTCTTCGGTCAGTAAGCCGCGCTCCAGTACGACTTCGCGTACACTCTTACCTGTTTCTGCACAGATTTTGCCCACGATATCACCATTATGGTGGCCAATAAATGGGTTCAGATAAGTGACGATACCGATAGAATTAAACACGAACGCTTCACAGATTTCTTTATTAACTGTAATACCGTTAACGCATTTTTCAACTAGGTTGCGGCACGCGTTGCTCATCAGCGAAATAGATTCGAACATGGCTTGACCGATAGCGGGTTCCATGACGTTTAACTGTAGCTGACCCGCTTCAGCTGCCATTGTAACACAGATATCGTTACCGATAACTTTGAAACAAGCTTGGTTAACCACTTCTGGGATTACTGGGTTAACTTTTGCTGGCATGATAGAAGAACCTGCTTGTAATTCAGGCAGATTGATTTCTTTCAGACCCGCGCGAGGACCGGAAGACAGTAAACGTAAGTCATTACAGATTTTAGACAGTTTAACTGCAAGGCGTTTTAAACCTGCGTGAACAGTGATGTAAGCACCACAGTCTGAGGTTGCTTCGATTAAGTCTTCTGCTGGAACACAAGCCAAACCTGTTACTTCAGCCAGTTTCTCAACAGCGAGTTTTTGGTAACCCGGCGCAGTGTTCAAACCAGTACCGATAGCCGTTGCACCTAAGTTAACTTCCAGCAGTAACTCAATGCTGCGTTTTAGGTTTTTCTCTTCTTCTTTTAAGAGGGTTGCAAATGCATGGAACTCTTGACCAACCGTCATTGGCACTGCATCCTGTAATTGGGTACGACCCATTTTCAGGATGTCTTTATATTCTTCTGCTTTTTTCTCAAAGCCTTTTTTGAGGTATTCAACTGATTCAATCAGTTTAACAACGGAGTTGTATACCGCAATACGGAAACCAGTAGGGTATGCATCGTTGGTTGATTGGCTTTTGTTTAAGTGGTCATTTGGATTTAGGAATTCATATTCCCCTTTTTTATGACCCATCAGTTCAAGACCAATATTTGCAAGGACCTCGTTGGTATTCATATTGAGTGATGTACCTGCACCACCTTGGAATACGTCAACAGGGAATTGATCCATGCATTTACCTGAATCCAGTACAACATCACAGGCTTTAATAATAGTGTCTGCAATATTGCGTGGAATAGTGTGAAGTTCTTTGTTCGCCATTGCAGCCGCTTTTTTTACCATTACCATGCCGCGAATAAATTCTGGCACGTCATTAATGGTGCGGTCGCTAATATAAAAGTTTTCAATCGCACGCAGAGTATGAACACCGTAATAGGCATCAGATGGGACTTCTTTCTGACCTAACAGGTCTTCTTCGATACGAGTATTGTTTGACATGAGAACCTTCTTAATTAGATTACAGTTACTGTCTATTATGCGCTTTTAAAATATATATACCGTGAAACAAAATATTATAGGTGTAAAACACCTGTTACTTCATTATCAGCATAATGATCTACTGATTTATGGGTAGATGATATGCTGTTCTTAAATCATTACCTTGAACCTAGATCACTATATAGTTTGATTTATGAAACAGATTTCAAAATGTGTGAACAATCTCACAGATGAAACTAAAAAAATTAGCAATCTCCAAGAGTTGAAAAACGTTATAGTGACCCCAATCATTATGGCTATACTAATTAGAAATGCTAATTTTGTTAGTTGTCTCTTGATACAGTTCACAAAGGTTTTCTAAGGGGCGAAAAAGAAGATAGAAACAAAGGAGAACATTGTGCGCTGGTTACCTCTCATATTGCTTTGCCTTCTCATTTATATTGAGTCCGTTATATTCGTTCGTGTTGCTTCTGCCATTGGTGTATTAGCAACATTGATACTGGTCGTGCTGACATCCTGTTTAGGCGTCTCTCTAGTTAAAAATCAGGGGATGAAAAATGTCATGCAGATCCAACAAAAAATAGCCGCGGGAGAAAGCCCAGCTGCTGAAATGATTAAAAGTGTAGCTTTAGTATTAGCCGGTTTCTTACTGATTGTTCCAGGCTTCTTCACTGACTTTATTGGCTTGCTTTTATTGTTGCCCCCAGTTCAAAAATTGTTTGTGATGCGCTTGATCCCGCATATTCGTTTCTCTTCAATGGGAAATGGCTTCAGTGCAGGGCGTCACAACCCATATCAACAAGGTGATACATTTGAAGGGGAATTCCAACGTAAGCAGGATGACCCAACT
The DNA here is from genome assembly GCF_033550225.1 of Providencia sp. 2023EL-00965. Taxonomy (NCBI): domain Bacteria; kingdom Pseudomonadati; phylum Pseudomonadota; class Gammaproteobacteria; order Enterobacterales; family Morganellaceae; genus Providencia; species Providencia sp. 2023EL-00965. The sequence continues at coordinate 19,687 of NZ_JAWUEH010000009.1, forward strand.
TATACCCTCGATAAGTCAGATGATCCTACCGAATCAGAAAAAGATAACCGTCCTAAGCCATAATCCCTCTACGGGGGAAGTGAAAAACTAAAAAATTTTTATCTTCCCCCCCTTGAAGTCGCTTTATCTAGCCCCAATCTCCTGAATCATGGTACTGGTTTAATTAGGCATACTGGTATCGTCCTTTTACCTAGTGTGGACTTTATTTATAGGAGAACTATTAATGAAAATTCGTCCATTGCATGACCGTGTTATCGTCAAGCGTAAAGAAGTTGAATCAAAATCTGCTGGCGGCATTGTTCTGACTGGCACAGCAGCAGGTAAATCTACGCGTGGTGAAGTCCTTGCCGTTGGTAACGGTCGCATCCTCGAAAATGGCGAAATTAAAGCGCTGGATGTGAAAGTTGGCGACATCGTTATTTTTAACGACGGTTATGGCGTGAAAGCTGAGAAAATCGACAACGAAGAAGTGTTGATCATGTCAGAAAGTGACATTCTAGCGATTGTTGAAGCGTAATTTTCACTTAGATCTTCTCAACTAACGAAAAGAATTTAAAGGAAAGAAATAATGGCAGCTAAAGACGTTAAATTTGGTAGTGATGCACGCGTAAAAATGCTTCGTGGTGTGAATATTCTTGCGGATGCAGTTAAAGTAACTTTAGGTCCTAAAGGACGCAACGTAGTTCTGGATAAATCATTCGGCTCTCCAGTTATCACCAAAGATGGTGTTTCTGTTGCACGTGAAATCGAATTAGAAGATAAATTCGAAAACATGGGCGCACAGATGGTAAAAGAAGTTGCCTCTAAAGCAAATGATGCAGCGGGTGACGGTACTACAACTGCAACAGTTCTGGCACAAGCCATTGTGACCGAAGGTCTAAAAGCGGTTGCAGCGGGTATGAACCCAATGGATCTGAAACGCGGTATCGATAAAGCTGTTGTTGCAGCGGTTGAAGAGCTGAAAGCACTGTCTGTTCCATGTTCAGATTCAAAAGCAATTGCTCAAGTTGGTACTATTTCTGCAAACTCTGACGAAACCGTTGGTAAGTTAATTGCAGAAGCAATGGATAAAGTCGGTAAAGAAGGCGTTATCACTGTTGAAGAAGGTACTGGTCTAGAAGATGAACTGGATGTTGTTGAAGGTATGCAGTTCGACCGTGGTTACCTATCTCCTTATTTCATCAACAAGCCAGAAACAGGCGCTGTTGAACTGGAAAACCCATTCATCCTGTTGGTTGACAAAAAAGTCTCTAACATCCGTGAATTACTGCCAGTATTAGAAGGCGTTGCTAAAGCAAGCAAACCACTACTGATCATCGCTGAAGATGTTGAAGGTGAAGCACTGGCAACTCTCGTGGTTAACACCATGCGTGGTATCGTGAAAGTGGCTGCGGTTAAAGCACCTGGTTTCGGTGATCGCCGTAAAGCAATGCTACAAGATATCGCTATCCTGACTAATGCGACCGTTATCTCTGAAGAGATCGGTATGGAGCTTGAAAAAGCAACATTAGAAGATTTAGGTCAAGCAAAACGCATCGTTATCAACAAAGATACCACGACTATCATTGATGGTGTGGGTGATGAGTCTGCGATTTCTGGTCGTGTTGCTCAAATTCGTCAACAAATCGAAGAATCAACTTCTGATTACGACCGTGAAAAACTGCAAGAGCGCGTAGCTAAATTAGCTGGTGGTGTTGCGGTAATTAAAGTTGGTGCGGCAACTGAAGTTGAAATGAAAGAAAAACGTGCTCGTGTTGATGATGCTCTGCATGCAACTCGTGCTGCGGTTGAAGAAGGTGTTGTTGCTGGTGGTGGTACTGCACTGGTACGTGTTGCTGCTAAACTGGAATCACTGAAAGGTGATAACGAAGAGCAAAACGTCGGTATCCGTGTTGCACTACGTGCGATGGAAGCACCAATGCGTCAAATCGTCACCAACGCAGGTGAAGAAGCTTCTGTGGTTGTTAACACAGTTAAAGCATCGAAAGGTAACGAAGGTTACAATGCGGCGACTGATACTTATGGCGACATGATCGACATGGGTATTTTGGATCCAACTAAAGTAACCCGTTCTGCACTGCAATTCGCAGCATCTATCGCAGGTCTGATGATCACCACTGAAGCGATGATCACCGATCTACCGAAAGATGACGCTCCTGATTTAGGTGGCGCAGGTATGGGCGGTATGGGTGGAATGGGCGGCATGATGTAAGCCATTTGGCGACATCACGTTCATTTAATCACTAAGTACTGTCAGCCGGTATTGCTAGTTTTACTAGCGGTACCGGCTTTTTTATATCTAGACATGCTAAGTTAATTATTACGATGTTCAAAATGTCGTATTGTGATAATGACTCTGATTTTAATTAGATATTTGTGCATTTATTTTTGCGCTAAAGGTACGCATCAGGTTATATTTGGGGTAAGGCTATACTCGTGATACTTCAAGTTGTAGCGCTTTTTGTTAAGGTATAAGTGATTACTTTTGTTTGCCCCAATGATATCGTTTTCTAGGTTTCTGGCGGCTCACTCACTGGTTACCTAGCTGCACCTCGAATTATTTAGAGTATATAATTGGTTTGATGAGTAACGAGCAAAGGTATTTTACGCATTCTATGGTAGACTCTGTTTGCTGACGGGTATGGTTCAATTCAATGACACCGTTAATAACAGAAGAAAGGATTGAATGGTTCTCAAACCAACTGCAAAAACACAATGATAAATGAGGGAAAACATGCGAATTAAAGTATTGCTTGGTGCTGCTGCATTACTACTTTTAGCAGGTTGTTCGACAACAACTAATTTAACTGCCGCAGGCTCACAAGTTCGTTTTGTTGAAAACCAACCTGGTAGTGACTGTCAACTTCTGGGATCAGTCACAGGAACTCAAAGCAATTGGTTGAGCGGTGTTAATAGCGATTCTAGCTCTATGCGTGGCGCAGCGAATGACCTGCGTAACAAAGCGGGTGAAATGGGCGGAAACGTTATTTTTGGTGCATCTAGCCCAAGTGAAAGCATTATCTCTAGCTTCATCCCTGTGGATAGCAAGATTGTAGGCCAAGTTTATAAGTGCCCCTAAAATGAATATTTAACGCCCAGCTGCTTTATTCAGTCTGGGCGTTTGCATTTCAGTACTGCCTCAAATTTAGGTCGAGTAACGTTTTACTCGGCTCTCCTCCAATTTCTCGGGCTAATTTAGGGACGAGATAACCTGAAACTTTCCCTAATAATTGTTGGATCACTAATCGGGCTTCTTGGTCACTCACTAAGAAATGGGCCGCCCCTTGTACTTTGTCTAGCACATGTAAGTAGTAGGGTAAGATCCCCGTATCAAACAGTGAGTTGCTTAAATTAGCCAATGTGTCGGCATTGTCATTAATACCACGCAACAGTACACTTTGATTAAGTAATGTGACGCCTGCCTTTTTCAATTTTTGCATTGCACTACGCAGTTCATCATCTATTTCATTGGCGTGGTTAATATGTGTCACCATAATAGATTGTAATCGTGAGTCGGCTAGCCTTTGACATAAGCCATCGGTAATCCGTTCAGGGATAACAACGGGTAGGCGAGAATGGATCCTCAGACGTTTAATATGCGGGATCGCTTCTAATTGACCAATTAGCCAATCGAGTTCATGATCTTTCGCCATCAGAGGATCACCACCTGAAAAGATGATTTCATTGAGTTCAGTGTGGTTTTTTATATAATCCACCGCTATCAACCAATTATTTTTGTTTCCCTTGTTGTCTTCATAGGGGAAATGACGGCGAAAGCAGTAACGACAGTTAACCGCACAGCCCCCTTTCACTAACATCAATGCGCGGTTGTGATATTTGTGTAGTAAACTGGGGATCTCATTATCTTGTTCTTCTAATGGATCAGTAGAAAAACCCGGGTGGGTATCGAATTCTGCTCTTGCAGTTAAGACTTGCAATAGCAGAGGGTCTTGTGGATCGCCTTTTTTCATGCGTGAAATAAATGGCTTTGGTACACGTAATGGAAATAATTTACGTGCATCATTACCATCTTTCGATGCCTGATGGTTTTCTAGCCCCAGTATTTGTAGCAATTCATTAGGATTAGTGATTGCTTCAGCAAGTTGTTGTATCCAGACTTCTCTGGACAGGGTGTTTTGAGTTACAATATCGACCATTTTTTGGCTATGCCATTTTTAGTGTATAAATTTAGAGGATCTCCATGGCTACTTATAGTACCAATGAATTCCGCTCAGGTCTTAAAATCATGTTAGATGGCGAACCTTGTGCAATTCTTGATAGTGAATTCGTTAAACCGGGTAAAGGTCAGGCGTTTGCACGTGTTCGTATTCGTAAACTGATTTCTAACAAACTGTTGGAAAAAACATTTAAGTCTACTGATTCTGTCGAAGGTGCAGATGTCATGGATATGAACCTAACTTACCTTTATAACGACGGTGAGTTTTGGCATTTCATGAACAACGAAACTTTCGAACAGCTAGCAGCTGACGAAAAAGCGGTTGGTGATAACGCTAAGTGGCTGATCGACCAAGCTGAGTGTATTTTGACTCTGTGGAATGGCCGCCCAATCGCAGTGACTCCGCCTAACTTTGTTGAGTTGGAAATCACTGATACCGATCCTGGTCTGAAAGGTGATACTGCGGGTACTGGTGGTAAACCAGCAACTCTGAGCACCGGTGCAGTGGTTAAAGTACCTCTGTTCGTTCAGATTGGTGAAGTCATCAAAGTTGATACTCGTTCAGGCGAATACGTTTCACGTGTGAAATAATACCTGTTTGATTGAGATTAAAAAACCGTAATGCGTTAAATGGCCCCATAAAGTGGGACATTTTTAGTTAAGCGGCTTGTGAGAAGGCCTGATTTCGACATTTAGTCGAAGTCAGGCCTTTTGTCAAAAGAGAGGGTGATGATCCTGATATCCAAGAGATTGTTTGTGATGTTGCCTCGGATTATTCACCCTTCACAGGTTGTACAATTAAAAGCAACAAACTATCGGCTGAAGCAAAATAGCCTCTCGATAGGCATAAAATCACGATACCATCATTTCTGCTATAGGCGTCACGAGAGCCTTACTTTCAACCCATTTAGCTATATTATCTAAAACCAGCTGTGACATAGCCATTCTGGTAGACCAAGTTGCGCTTGCCATATGAGGTGTAACAACAACATTATCACAGTGTAATAGACTTTCTGGCACATTAGGCTCGTCACTAAACACATCTAATCCAGCACCAGCGATAATCCCTTGCTGTAACGCATTGACCAATGCAGATTCATCAATTACGCTGCCCCGTGATATGTTGATTAAAATACCATCAGAGCCGAGCGCTTTTAGAATTTTTTCGTCAATAAGCGCTTTGTTTTCCAAGTTTCCTGGTGTGCAGACCATTAAAAAATCGCTTTGAGAGGCTAAATCAGCAATATCTTTGACCCAAGGATAATTCACATCGGGAATCACTTTGTGGTCACTATAAGTAATTTGCATAGAAAAACCTTCACAGCGTTGAGCAATGGCTCTACCTATTCTGCCCATACCAACAATTCCGATTCGAGACCCCGAAACTTTTCGTGTCCATGGGAAGTTACCTGCTTGCCAATGGCCTGCTTCGATAAATTTCTGTGCGGCAACAATTTTCCGTGAAGTTGATAGCATAAGCCCCATAGCAAGATCGGCAACATCATCGGTTAATACGCCTGGTGTATGGCTGACTGCAACATGATGTTCAGCTGCTGCGTGAATATCAACACCATCATAGCCAACACCAAAAACTGCGATAAGTTCTAATGACGGTAGGCTTTTGATCAGCTCACGAGTCACGGTTGATTCACCATTAGCAATCATAATACTGAATTCTTTTGCTAGTGTAGAAAACGCCTCAGAAGTGAGCTCGTTATATTCATAAATATCATAGATCTCTTTAAGTTTTTCAGTGAGCTGGCTAGGTAAATAGGCTTGTTTAAGTACTTTTAATTTTGTCATATCATTTTCTTCTATTAAGAGGTGAGAGCTGGATCTTCAGTAGCGGTATTTTTGTTTGGGCGAGCGACCACAATGCCAACAATTCCACCTAATACCAGCGCAATTGCCACAATTAATAAACCATAATGGTAGCTATCTGTAAGGTCTTTTATCTTGCCCAATAATGGTGGTAAACCTAACCCCACAAAATTCGCAATTGTGTTAATAAAAGCAATGGAAGCTGCTGCGGCGACACCTGCCAGTTTTTCTGTTGTAACAGCCCAGAAAATAGGCGTTAATGCAAAGTTGAATCCAACAGTCAGGACTAGCAAAATATATGAAAGCAATAAGTTACTACTGTAAATCGCAATTGCTAAGGATATACCAGCCAAAATCAAGGGTAATCCCATGTGTAGCGAACGTTCTTTTGTCATATCAGAATGGCGACCATTGAGATACATGAATAAGCAAGCAAAGACAAATGGAACAGCCGATAAGAGACTGATTACAAAATTACTTTGTTCACTGACAATACTCTTCAGAATTAATGGTAAGAATAGTGTAATGCCAATAGAACCAAATGCTTGCAAGAACCAAACTAAACTCAGCAATAGCACCACTTTATTTTTTAGTGAACTCAACCATGAATGGTTTTTATTTACCACAACATCTTTATTATCTTCTTCTAGCTGAGTGATAAGCCATTTCTTTTCTGGTTCAGATAACCACGTTGCTTTTTCTGGGCTAGATGGTAAACGCCATAAAATAATAATCCCTAGAATAACGGCAGGTAGTCCCTCAATAGCAAACATCCAACGCCAGCCAGCAATATCAGCAATACCATGCATATTTAGAATTGATCCTGACATTGGTAAGCCAATAATCGATGCTAAGACAGATCCCATATAGAAAAATGACATTGCGCGTGCACGGTTACTTCTTGGGAACCAACATGAGATGTAATAAATAATCCCTGGGGTGAACCCTGCTTCAGCCATACCTAACAGGAACCTCATAACATAAAGCTGTGTGGGTGTTTGAACTAATGACATTCCCGCACTGACTAATCCCCATGTGATCATTATCCTAGCAATCCAGACTCGTGCGCCAACACGGGTCATAATAATATTGCTCGGAATTTCAAAAATAATATAGGAGATATAAAACATTCCTACACCAAGGCCATACATACTTGCAGTTAACCCTAGGTCGGCATTCATCTGTAATGCTGCGATAGAAATATTGGTTTTATCAAGATTCGCAATAAAATAGCCAATAATGGCAAAAGGAATAATCTTACTATTTAATTTTTTTAGTGTAGAAGTATAGAGGGCGATGCTCATAAATTAGTACCTCATGAGTCTACCTTCGAAAGGAGAAAAACACCTGACGAAGACAAGATTAATATTGATAACTCAATGAATTAATTCAATTGTTACCACTCGGCAATAACACCATCTTCGAGGCGCCAGACAGGATTACGCCAGTCAGGGGCTTGTTTACTGAGTTCAATCACTTTTTCTTCATCAATTTCCACGCCAAGGCCTGGTTTCATTAATGGCATAAAGAAACCACCTTGCATGTTGAAGTCGTCTTTATTTTTAACAAAATCAAGTAGCTCTGCACCTTGGTTATAATGGATCCCCATACTTTGCTCTTGAAATATCGCATTGCGCGATACAAAATCAATGTGCAAACAAGCCGCTAAAGCGATTGGGCCTAAAGGGCAATGTGGCGCTAATGCGACATCATAAGCTTCTGCCATACCTGCAATTTTATAGCATTCAGTTATGCCGCCAGCATGTGATAAATCTGGTTGCAAAATCGCTAAGCCACCTGCATCTAGCACGCGTTTAAAATCAAAGCGTGAGTACATGCGTTCGCCTGCTGCCAATGGAATCGAAGTTTGTGCGGCTAATCGTGGGTAATATTCCGCTTGCTCGGCTAATACGGGCTCTTCAATAAATAAAGGACGGTATTGTTCTAACTCACTAATTAAGACTTTTGCCATTGGCGCACTGACTCGCCCATGGAAATCAAGCCCAAATTCAATATCATCACCAAATTCTTCACGTATTTGTGCCACAGTGGCGACAGCCGCATCGATTTTATGGTGACTATCAATTAATCCCATTTCTTCGCAGCCATTGAGTTTGAACGTATCAAAACCAATGTTTCGTAATTTTTTTATTCCATCAATGACTTCCGCGGGTCTATCTCCACCCACCCAGCTGTAAGCTTTGATTTTATCGCGTACTAAGCCCCCCATAAGCTGCCAAACAGGTGCATTCAATACTTTACCTTTAATATCCCACAGAGCTTGGTCAATACCTGCAATGGCACTCATCATAATAGGGCCTCCGCGATAGAAGCCTGCGCGGTACATGACTTGCCATAAATCATTAATACGAGCAGGATCTTGACCAATTAAGTAGTCACTTAGCTCATGGACTGCGGCTTCGACTGTACGTGCTCGGCCTTCAATAATAGGTTCTCCCCAACCAACAATACCTTCATCAGTTTCAATTTTTAGAAACATCCAACGCGGGGGCAAACGATATGTAGTAAGTTTTGTGATCTTCATTCCACTGCCTCTCGATACGCCTTAACAAATGCTGCTGCCTGTGTTGCCGTGCGCTCAATGGATTGATTAGCACGATAAAGATCACTACCTAATCCAGCACCCGTACAGCCTGCCTCTATCCATTGCTTTAAGTTTTCAGGTGTGACACCGCCAACAGCAAAAATAGGAATATCTGGTGGAAGTACTGCTTTTAGTGCTTTGATGTATGTTGGCCCGAAGGTTGAAGATGGAAATATTTTTAAAGACTGGGCACCTGCATCAAGTGCAGTGAAAGCCTCCGTTGCTGTAGCGCATCCAGGACACACTGTCATACCGAAACTGACAGCCCTACGGATCACTTCCGGCTGTATATTTGGCGTAACGATTAGCTTACAACCCATATCAGCAAGCTGATTGACTTGCTCAGGTTTAAGTACTGTTCCTGCCCCAATAAGAGCCTTATCACCATAAGCGTCTAAAATGGCAGGAATACTTTTTTCCCATTCGGGGGAATTCAGCGGAATTTCAATTGCATCAAAACCTGCCTCAATAATGGCACCGACATGTGCTATAGCATCTTTTGGGGGAATACCTCGCAAGATGGCTATAAGGGGAAGATTAGTTTGCCACTGCATGAGCAATGCTCCTTATACCTGTTAAAAATGCCGTTTCTCCAGCAACGACTGAAGATTTGCGTCCTATTGCACCGAATGCCTGTTGGTAGCGGTTTGATAGCGCATCTCCAGCCACGATAGTGATCTGCTTATCATCAAAGTGTTGGCTCATTGACATCACTTCAGCACCAATTAGCAGACCAGATAAAAATTCGCTCACGTGCTCTCGCGGTAAAGTTCCTAATAGATGAGAAGCACGTACTTCAAAGAGCTGCGGCAAAATTAAATGTGTAGAAAGACCTTGCTCCAATCCCGCAGTAAAAGCATCAGCACAGCGTTGTTGCTCTGGCAGACCAGCCCCTACTAACGAATGGTGCAGTAGCAAATAATGTAATTCACCCGTCATGACGGTTCGAAAATCAAGGATTTGCTCACGGTCAGCCTGAACCCATTTACAGTGAGTACCAGGCATCACATAGACAGAAGATGGAGAGAGTGCATGCGCGCCAAGTAATTGAGTTTCTTCTCCTCGCATTACGTTGTGATTATCTTCACGAGAAACACATAAGCCAGGAATGATCCAAATATTGTCGCTAACAGAGGTTAATTGCTCTCCAATTGCAGTGAAATGAGTGGGAACAGATAAATAAGGAGCAACTTTCCAACCTACATTACTCCCAACCATTCCCGCCATAATTACAGGGGTGGCACTATTTCGCCAACTCCCTATCATTTCTGCTAACACCGTTTGAGGAGATTTCCCATTCAGACGCGTAATACCTGCTTCTGATTGTTTACTTGCTAGACATTTGTCATCTTGATAAAGCCAAGCACGTAGATTAGTCGATCCCCAGTCAATTACGATGTAGCGAGCTGTCATGTGATTTCCTTTAGCCTTTGTGTTGAGCTTGCGATCATCGTCAATGCCGCTTGCTCTGCCGCATCACTGTCTTGATGCCGAATTGCATCAAACAGCGCTTTATGTTCTTGGAGAGTTTTCGGCATGTTGCCTTCATCACCCCGCCAAGTCCGTTCAAATACCGCTCGTTGAAGTGAACTGATCGCAACATTGAGCTGTTGTAAAACTGGGTTATCGACCGACTTCAAAACCGCTTCGTGATAGCGAATATCCGCTTCGTTAAAAGCTTCTCTGTTTTGATTGTTGGCAATCATGTCATTGAGCGCTGATTCAATTTCAGCTAAATCGCTTGAGGTTGCCCTTTGAGCGGCCCAACGCGCTATGGCTGGCTCAACTAAATTCCTCACTTCGCTCATGGCAGTAATAAGTCGTGGGTCATAGTCGTGTTCGAGTACCCATTGCAAAACATCTGTATCTAAGTAATTCCATTGGTTTCTTAAGGCAACGTATGCCCCAGAGTACCGTTTGATGGTGATTAGTCGCTTCGCAAGCAGCGAGCGAAATACTTCGCGAATAATGTTGCGTGAGGTTTCAAATTCCTCACATAAATCAGCTTCTGCGGGTAATGCTGAACCTGGCACGTACTTACCGCTGATAATTTGTTTCCCTAGCGTAATCACGATGCGATCAGTTTTGTTGAGAGTCATATGTCGTCCTTATGCGTTATATGTACTGCTCTACTTTACCATTTACGCTGAATTCTTCTTCAGTTTTGTAGTACCAATATACTTATTATTCTTCATCATTTTTCATGATTGTAGTACAATTTGTAATTATTGCACTACGATCATGATCACAAAAGAAACAAAACTCGCGCAAAAATACTAAAAATGCTTTATTAGCTAAAAATTAGCATGTGTATTTTCTACGGTTTTGTAGTACAGCTGATGAATGGAATTGGCTGATGGCGAAGGGATAAATAAGCTAAAAACGCCCTAGATAACGGTGGTGCTTCCGAGGAGTTTTGATCATCACGATCCCAAATAGCGCCATTAACTGAAGAAAATAGGTGATCGTGAAAACAAGAATTACCTAAGAGTGTTGATGGTAATCACAGGCAGTGATGGAAGGATTGGTTTGTGATCGTCATTTTTAAATTGTGATTATATTTTGCTATAAAAAGACCCTCAGTATTGGTTATCCAACCACTGAGGGCCATTTCAAACATAACAGTTTTTTGTACTTAAATTGGTATTAACTCAGCAGCACTTAAAACCACCTTTGCCGCCATAACGAGCATCTTGGCGATCTTTAAAGAACTCTTCATAGGTCATCGGTGTCTGATCTGGATGATTAAGCTGCATATGTGCAACATAATTATCATAGTCAGGCACACCAATCATCATTTTTGCAGCTTGCCCTAAGTAGCGAGCTGCATTACCAAGTGAACCAAACATATTTACCTCCTAACCAGTCAAATCAACTAGTGGTGTCGTGTATTTGCTACAATTTCTTTATAGTTAGCAGGCATAGGCTCATAGGGGACTTCATTGGCGCTAGGCTCAGAGGTGTTTAATGCCTTCAAAGCCGTACGGATTGAGAATAGTGCGAGTAGCACTACAACAATCATAAAGAAAATAGTTAGCCCAGCATCTAAACGGTTATTAAAAATCAATTGTACTAGCTGTGACTCGGTATATTGAGATGGAATATTACCACTATCAATCATTGCTTGGAATTTATTGGCAACAGCTAAGAAACCAACACGAGCATCTTCACTGAAGGTTTTCTCCCATCCAGCAGTCATAGTACATATCAGTAGCCATGCGGTGGGGACTAAAGCAACCCAAGCGTATCTCTGACGCTTCATCTTGAACAGAACCACTGCGCAAAGCATCAGAGCCATACCCGCAAGCATTTGGTTGGCAATACCGAACAGAGGCCATAGCGTGTTGATACCACCGAGTGGATCGACAACCCCTTGATGCAAGAAGTAGCCCCAAGCTAGGACGCACAATGCCGTTGCGATAAGGTTTGCAGGTAATGAATCTGTACGTTTCAAGGAAGGAGAGATCACGCCTAATAAATCTTGTAACATAAAGCGTGCGGCTCGTGTTCCTGCATCTACCGCAGTCAAAATAAATAATGCCTCGAACAAGATAGCAAAGTGGTACCAGAAAGAAACATTCATTAACCCACCAAGGGCACCATGAAGAATATAGGCCATACCTACAGCGAGTGTTGGCGCACCCCCTGCACGAGAGATGATACTTTTCTCTCCGACTTCGTTGGCAATATTAGTGAGCTGATCAGGTGTGATGTGGAAGCCCCAGCTACTGACAACTTGCGCAGCTGACGAGACTACGTCTTCTGTTCCGGCTGGCGCTAGCATGGCTAATGGGCTGTTCATGGCAAAATAAACACCTGGGTCAATCACACAAGCTGCAACCAGTGCCATGATAGCAACGAAAGACTCCATTAACATTCCACCATAGCCGATAAAACATGCTTGGTTTTCGTTAGCCAACATTTTAGGGGTGGTGCCCGATGCAATCAGTGCATGGAAGCCGGATACAGCGCCACAAGCAATAGTAATAAATAAGAATGGGAACAAATCACCAGCCCAAACAGGACCAGTACCATCAATAAACTTAGTTAGTGATGGCATTTGCAGATTTGGATTTAAAATGAGAATACCGATTGCGAGACCGATAATGGTACCAATTTTTAAGAATGTTGAGAGGTAGTCACGCGGTGCCAATAACAACCAAACTGGCAAGACCGCTGCGATAAAACCATAGCCAACCAACATCCACGTTAATTGTACGCCTGTATAATCAAAATAAGGTGCCCACGTTTCACTTTCAGCGACCCAGCCTCCAGAGATGATCGCAAAAACCAGAAATATTAGTCCAATAATTGAAACTTCACCAATTCGGCCTGGGCGGATATAGCGGGTGTAAATTCCCATAAAAATGGCGAGAGGGATGGTGAAGGCAACGGTATAAGTACCCCAAGGGCTATGAGTTAAGGCTTTTACTACGATCATCGCAAGTACCGCAAGGATGATCACCATAATCATAAAACAGGCGATAAGTGCTAAAATTCCCGCCGTATTTCCCATCTCTTCTTTAACGAGTTCGCCAAGAGAGCGACCATCGCGCCGAGTTGAGACAAAAAGCACCATAAAATCTTGAACAGCACCGGCGAGTACGACCCCAGCCAGTAACCATAACATACCGGGTAAGTAGCCCATTTGTGCTGCCAAGACTGGCCCTACAAGTGGCCCAGCTCCGGCGATCGCGGCAAAATGGTGGCCAAATAAGACTTTTTTATCGGTAGGCACATAGTCTAAGCCATCATTGTGGCGAATTGATGGCGTCATACGTGTTTCATCGACTTGCAGCACTTTTTTGGCAATAAACAACCCATAGTAGCGATAAGCGATTAAATAGACACAGACAGCAGCAACCACTATCCATAACGCATTTATTTGCTCGCCTCGATTTAATGCGATGTAACCGAGCGCAAAAGCGCCAAGTACCGCGAGCACAATCCAAATTAATTGTTTACCCATAGCCACCCCATCCGTTTCATAATCAAACCGTTATCAATTATTGTGATGCTAATGACACATATAGCTTGAGTTAGCAGAAAGGCAAAATAGCTAAAACGTGAAACCATCCCGTAAAAGTAAATAAATTTAATAACTGCAATTAATATCACTAATTTATAGAAATTTTCTGGATTTTATTTTGTTTTAAGCTAAAGGAGTAGGTGATGCTTATTGATAATGCTGAGTGAATAAGTAAAGTTAGAGTAATAAACTAATTTGGTTTTCTAATAGTGAAATCAAGGCTAGAGCATTTAACGTGCTAAATAGGGGAGGAATTTCCCCTATTTTTATATATGAATTAGGCTTTTCTTAAGTATTGAATTAACTTTTTCCCAAATAAGGTAATAATTAGTCCCATCATAATTAATGTTAGCCCAGCAATTTGTATGCTATTAATATGCTCATCAAGGAATAATGCACTACTGCTTAACCCAAATAATGGAACGAGCAATGAAAATGGTGCTACTTTCCAAGCTTCATAACGGCCCAATAAAACCCCCCATAACCCATATCCTACAAAAGTAGACAGGTATGCAAGGTAAATGATGGTACCAAAAACAGGCCAATTAAAACCCGCTAGCCCTTGGCTAATGGCTTGCTCACCTTCGAAAATCCATGAACTGACAAAAAAAGGAATGATTGGGATCAATGCGCTCCAGCTAACTAATGAAAGGGCACTGCATTTCTCTTTACCTTGATTTTGCATGATCATTCTATTGGTAATATTTCCACAAGCCCATGAAAATCCAGCAATTAATGTAAATATCAAGCCTAATAGTGGAATATCATCTAAACCACCCGTTGTTGCACCTTTGGCTAAAATCGTGAGTCCAGCAACAGCAATTAGCATCCCAATAAAATGGGTAATTTGCAGGGATTCTTTTAAGAGTACGGCACCTAACAGCAAAGTAAAAAAAGCTTGCGACTGGAGAATAACAGATGTGATCCCAGCTGGCATACCAACGCGTATCGCACAGAATAAGAAAGCAAATTGGCCAAAGCTAATCGTTAGCCCATAGATTAGTAGTAGCTTTAGTGGAACCTTAGGGCGCTTAAAGAAAAAAATAGCGGGGAACGCAACAAACAAAAAGCGTAACGCGCCAAGTAATAGAGGAGGGAGTGCTGTTACACCGAGTTTAATGATAACAAAGTTAACGCCCCATATAATAACCACACAAAGTGCCAGTAATATATCTTTGAAACTCATGCCATTTCTCAATAGTTGCCATCTATAAGTTTTCTACTCTACTCTTGGACGAGGCAATCGGCGATAGAAAAGGTGCTTTCAAGTTAAAATAAAGTAAAAATAAGTTAATTATTATGGTAAATAGTGGTTAATTTGTTATTTTTTTATCTCTTGAGCTCACAAATTCGAATATTTATAATATTGTTTCACATGCGTTTTCAGGACGACCTGAATATTGACGCTTTTAATTAATGGGGACGACCCCGGCTATTATGGAAGAAAAGAGTGGCTTGGATCATCCTTTTGTGTGCAGGTTTATTAGAAATTGTTTGGGCAGTAGGTTTAAAGTACTCTCATGGTTTTACTCGCTTGACACCAAGTGTTATCACTGCGATCGCAATTATTGCGAGCATGGGGTTACTTGCCACAGCCATGCGTGATTTACCCGCGGGTACCGCATACGCAATTTGGACTGGTATTGGTGCCGTGGGCACGGCGATTGTAGGGATTATATTCCTTGGTGAATCGGCGAATATATTCCGTTTGTTAAGCCTCGGCTGTATCGTGGTTGGCTTAATTGGTTTGAAACTCTCTAGTTAGTAACCTCTAATAATAAGTGAAATACAAATTTTGTACTTCACTTATTATAGTACTTTCCTTGCATGTTATTTTTAATCTGATTGCATTTATACTCGTCATACTTCAAGTCGCAGGGTTTTTGTTAAGGTATAAGTGACTACGCTACGCTCACAGAGTCACATAGTTCATCTACGCTCCCCATCTATCTTCACTTGTCGCCTACCTGCAACTCGAATTATTTAGAGTATATTATATGGCTGTACTACGGGCGGTGAATCTTTTCTCATTAATCCATGTTGGCATATAAATAACCCCTATTTTTACATTGTTATTATAGAAAACGAGCGTTAGCGGCTACGAATGATTCAGCTAGCGATGACAACAAATGTTGAGAACTGTACCAATAGTTCCTCGCTGATAAGTTTTGGAAAATGTTTATCAAACATAGTGGGAAGGCGAATGGTGAGGGGGATTATATATTGTTTTTAAACGGGAGCGAGAAGAAGAATCAAACGTATGATCAGCTTCTTTTAACTTAATGCTAATAATTAAATATAATTAGACGCTTGCTGTAAATAAAATACCCAAATCAACGATTTATTATTGATTGATTTGGGTATGATTTTATATTGTATTTTCAGCATGTCGCAATATTCAATTTTTTACCTCGTTATTTTTTTCAATATAACGAGAAGGCCATATATCTGCGGGTTGTAAATCTAAGAAGTCAGCAATAATTTTTTCTCCTTTAGGCCAACGGCGAGCAAGTGCATTACTCAATGTCGATGAATTTAATCCAGCAAGGCGTGATACGGCGGAGAGTGATGAACCTTTTTTCTTTATTGCTGCAATGATATCCGCAGGATGCCAATCTTCTTTCATGATACCTCCATTTATTATTGAATAATTAAATATCAAATATAATTATTCTTTGTTTAATTAAATGTACTAGTGCTTTTTTGTTAATAATAAAAATAAACAAAGATTAATTATTTTTAAATATTTATAAATAAGGACTGTGAATCTGATTTTTGATGTGCTAAAGATATATCTCCTTTAATGTGAATAATTAATTCTAATTTATGGGGGGGAATGAATATAGAAAACAAATCATTGGAAAAATTATTGTGCCCATATATCTCTACAAGCGGCTTATTTAAAGCATTAAAAGAGTACGGTATAACACTAGCTTGTCTAGATACGTTTATTAGTTAGATTTAATCAATGCATGTGGAGTCATAGATTGAGCATGAAACATTATATTATTCAAAGTGATGAAAAGGGAAAAAGGTATGAAATGGAAATTTCGATGCGGCGCTGCCTTGGGCAATGCACTTGAATATTATGATATTGCTGTGTTTGCAGCAATATCAATGTATTTGAGTGCAGAGTTAGAGCGTTTGGGATATTCACAAGCAACAGAAATGGTATGGGGAATTTTTGCTTTACGTTTTTTAATTCGTCCTATAGGTGGATATTTGATAGGGCGCTATGCAGATAGGGTTGGAAAAAAACCAGCGTTGATCCTAACTAGCTTGATTACTGGTATAGCAACACTTAGTATGGCATTTTTACCAATCCAATGGCTTGGTCATTATACACCTATAGTTATTTTAATTATTCAAATGGCTCTTTCGTTTAGTTTCGCAGGCGAATACCCTTCTTTGGTGACTTATTTACTCAATGATGTATCTTCAACGGAGCGATCACGAGTTTCTTCTCTAGCCTCAGGTAGCTCATTATTAGGCGTTATTCTTTCATTAGGGTTAGTATTTATATTAGAAAAATTATTAAGTTACGAAATGATGCAAGCCGTGGGGTGGCGTATTCCTTTACTGGTTGGGGCTGTTAATATTGCGGTTAGTTTTTGGTTTCGAGCTAAATTACCTAATCAACCTGTCTCTTCAGAAGGTTATCAGTCAATAGATTGGTCACGTTCACTATATGTTTTTTTATTAGGCGTGCCGGCAGCAGCAACTTTTTATGTGCAAAATATTTCCTCGTCATTAATTATCGAACACTTGCAATTAGAGGTATATAAAAATACTTATGCAATAATTTCATCTAGTTCCTTATTGTTGATGATGATTGTATGTGCGTATCTAACTGATAAATATAGCTCATCAATTAAAACATTCAACATTGGGGTTTGGGGAATTGTTATTCTCTCTATACCTATGTATTACATTATGCAAAGTGACATTATTGAGCTTATTATTATAGCTCAATTAGTGATAACGGCATGTTGTGCAATGATTTTATGTAATGCTGCCGATCAAATGGCTAGTGCTTCTGCTGGAAAAGCAACAACACTTGGAATTGGCTTCAATTTTACAGGAGTGATAATTGGCGGAACAACACCATTAATCATTAACTATCTAGTGGAGCTACATTTGGCGTATGTAGGGGCATTTATTGCACTTTGCAGTTCAACTGCTTTATTAGCTAACTTTATAAAAAAGAAAACGGCCATGATAAAAAAATTAAGTTTAAATACATAAAATATAATTTAAATATTAAAGGCTGATATATTATTAAATAATACAAGTTTCAGATAGGCAACAAGCGAGGGCAGTCGGGAGAATATAGATAAACTCTGTGAGTATAGCCTAGTTCCTTATATTTTAACGAAAATTTCTGAAACTTGAAGAATGATGTGTATAGAATAATAGATTTTATAATATACGATATTTAATAAATAAAGATATTAACTACAAACTGTAATAGTATTTTTTAGTCAATATTTATCTATGGATATAGGATATTAAAAATGAAATGGAAATTTCGATTTGGTGTGGCTTTAGGCAATGCGCTTGAATATTATGATATTGCCGTATTTGCGGCGATATCCGTGTATTTAACGGCAGAGTTAGAGCGTTTAGGGTATTCACAAGCCACAGAAATGGTATGGGGAATTTTTGCTTTACGTTTTTTAATTCGTCCTATAGGTGGATATTTGATAGGGCGCTATGCGGATAAAGTAGGAAAAAAACCAGCATTGATCCTGACAAGCCTAATAACAGGAACAGCAACACTTTGCATGGCATTATTACCTATTCAATGGCTTGGTTCTTATACTCCAATAGCTATCTTGTTCATCCAAATGGCACTTTCATTTAGCTATGCAGGCGAATATCCATCATTAATTACCTATTTAATCAATGATACTCCAGATAATGAGCGTTCTCGGTTATCTTCTCTATCGGGTGGAAGCTCATTATTAGGGGTCGTTGTTTCATTAGGTCTAGTATTCACATTAGAAAATATTTTAACCCATGAAATGATGCAAACTATAGGTTGGCGGATCCCTTTGTTTTTAGGAACTATCAATATAGCGATTAGTTTTTGGTTCCGAGCCAAATTGCCCAACCAGCCTGTAGTCCCAATGCATGAACGATCTATAGATTGGTCTCGGGCATTGCATGTATTTTTAGTGAGCACACCAGCAATGGTCACTTTTTATGTACAAAATGTTTCATCATCATTAATTGTTGAACACTTACAATTGGGTGATTATAAAAATATTTATGGCATGATTTCGGCTAGTTTATTATTAGTCACTATGATTGTCTGCTCATATCTAACAGATAAATACAGTTCTTCAGTAAGAATATTTAATATTGGTATTTTTAGTGTGATTATTTTTTCTATACCTTTGTATTTTATTATGCAGAGTGGTGTTATTGAACTAATTATTATTTCTCAATTAATAATAACAGTTTTATTTTCTATGGTCTGGTGCAATGTTGCTGATCAAATGGTCAGAGCTTCTGGTGGGCAGGCGACAACGTTAGGTATTGGTCTAAATTTAAATGGCGTATTAGTTGGAGGGATAACGCCATTAATTATCAGTTACTTAGTTGAATTTAATTTAACCTATGTCGGTGTATTTATCGCATTATGTTGCTTGACGGCAAGGCTATCAAATGTTTTGCAAAATAAAGTGATGATACTGAAAAATCAAAGCTAACTATATGAGGTATAGCAAAAAGATAAAAAATTAGGTTGCCCTCATGTCTTGCCTAGTCGTTTATTTAAAGCATTTAAAGATCATGGAGTGATATTGGCATGCCTTGATACATTGGTGAATTTAACTTAGTAACACATATCAATTGAATATTAGGGAAATAAAAAATGAAATGGAGATTTAGGCTTGGGGCTGCATTAGGCAATACATTGGAGTATTACGATGTTGCCGTATTTGCCGCGATATCTATGTATTTAAGTGCTGAGTTAGAACGTTTAGGGTATTCTCAAGCAACCGAGATGGTATGGGGAATATTTGCACTACGCTTTATTGTCCGTCCTGTCGGTGGTTACGTGATAGGACGTTACGCAGATAGAGTTGGCAAGAAGCCTGCTTTGATATTAACGAGTTTAATTACAGGCACTGCAACGCTGTGTATGGCTTTATTACCGATTGAGTTATTGGGGGCTTATACGCCAATGGCGATTTTGGTTTTACAAATGGCGCTGTCGTTTAGTTTTGCTGGTGAGTTTCCTTCACTACTAACTTACTTACTGAGCAACGCAAAAGATGATGAACGTTCTTTAGTTTCTGCACTTATATCAGCCAGCTCAATATTTGGTGTGATTATTTCTTTAGGGCTAGTATTTACTCTTGAAAGAATACTCGACCCTAAAACCATGCAGTCAATTGGATGGCGTATTCCATTATTGTTTGGTGTGGTTAATATAGTGATAAGTTTTTGGTTTAGAGCGAAACTTCCAAATCAACCTAATATTGGTAAACAAAAAATCTCGATTAATTTGTCTCAGGCTGTTAATATTTTTTTGCTTACCATTCCTGGTGTCGTTATTTTCTATTCACAAAACATTTCATCAGCATTAATTTTAGGTTATCTTGAAGTGACGGAATTTAAGAGTATTTATGCAATGATATCATCAGGTATTTTATTGCTAATGATGATTATTTTTGGCTACTTGACTGATAAGTATAGTACGCCAATAAAAATATTTAATTTAGGTGTTATGGGAATGGTTGTACTCTCTGTACCACTTTATTTTATTATGAGTTATAACAATATTGGATTAATTATTACTTCACAAATAATCATTACTGTATATTCAGCAATGATTTTATGTAACTCTGCATATGTTTTTTTTGACGAAGCACGTGAAAATATAACAACATTAAGTATGGGTTTTAATATCTCGTGTGCATTACTTGCTGGGGGGACGCCATTACTTATAAATCATTTAATCAGTTTTCATATTTTATATGTCGGTGTTTTTCTTAGTTTATGTGGAATGGGTTTAATTTTTAGAGGGAAGGTGTTTAATAATCACTTAAAATAATGTTATTTTTATTGAATATGATTTAATTATAAATTTCTAGCAAAAGGAATGTGTATGGATATAAAAAATAGTCAATTAGAAAAATTATGTGATAATTTTATTAATGATTTTTCTCGTTATTTTGATTGGAATGAAATTGATCTTTCATTTTCTTACATAGATATAAAAAGAAAGGAAGTGAATTTTGTATCTAGCAACTATGATGCATTATTAATGTATTGGGATGATGATTTAGATTTAAATGTTAAAGAAAGGCTAAATTGTGGTATTCAATATTGGAATGATTATTCTGGGGCATTTTCTGAAATGCTTAAAAAAGTTGATAAAAACAAATTAAAAATAGATTTTGTATCTAAAAATAGTAGTGGTTTTGAAATAACATCAATAAATACAAAAAGAAACTTATTAATATCAGATATCGAAGATATTTTTAGATGCCGGCCAGTAATTTCCGATTATGCATATCAAGTATGGAAAAAAAAACCAGATATTGCTTTACCGATGAGAGCGGATATCCCACTTCCTACCAATAATTTTGATAGTAAACCAGACGAGCAACTAATTAATCATCAATATATGCGTTTTGGTGATATTCGTTTTACGGCTAAAGAAATGTTAACGATCAAAATGTTATTGTCTCATTGCCGAGTGAAAGAGATCAGTTATATCCAAGGTTGCTCTGAAATGTCAGAACATAAACGTATTCAAAATATTAAAGATAAGTTAGGTTGCCCTCATGCATCACCGAGTGGTTTGTTTAAAGCATTAAAAGATCATGGAGTGACATTGGCATGCCTTGATACACTGATTAACTTTTCATAACAGAAAAACTCAAGGGGTGATTTTCTAGCATATGAAAAAATAAATTAAGTGATAAATTTATAACGGAACATAAGTGAGTAAGTTTTTTAGATAATGTTTAATTAATAAAATGATAGAAAAGGATTTTTATGAATATCAGATATCATGCATTAGAAACAGCTTGTTCAAATTTTAAAAAACATTTTGAAGATTATTTTGATTGGAATGATATTGATTTGAATTTTACGAGTATTGATATTGAATATAAGGAAGTTAAAATTATTTCAAATAATTATGAATGGTTATTAACCTATTGGGAGGATGACTTAGATCTATTGATAAGTGAAAGACTAGAGGTTGGTTTTCAATATTGGGATGGCTATACCGAGAGTTATAGAAATACATTTGCAAAAACAGAAAAAAATGGTTTTAAAATTGATTACTGCAACAACTATGGAAATGTTTATAAGATCTTATCTATTAGTTCAAAAAGAGTTCTTTCGGTTGATGAACTTATGGATATCTACTTTCATCGCGCCGATATCTCAGATTATGCACACCAAACATGGCAGAAAAATCAAAGTCTGGCTTTACCATTAAGAGCCAATATAGAAGCGAGACAGTTTTCGTTATTAGATGACGACCAGCAGCGAGCTGGGTTAATCGATACTCAGAAATTTATTCGTTTTGGTAATATATCCTTTAACTACAGAGAGGCAGTAACACTGAGATTACTGTTATCAAACTGCCGGATTAGTGAAATTAGTGTGATGCAAGGGTGTACAGATGCTATCGAGCTAAAACGAATTCAACGTATTAAAGAAAAACTAGGTTGTTCTGATGCATCACTTGAAGAACTGCGCAAGACAATGACCGAACATGGAATAATATTAGTTGGGTTAGAACGGCTGGCCAGTTTTTATAAATATTATTAATTAAAAATAATATCTAGACTGTGTTGATGTTTGTTTTATTCGCTTAACATTTTCAGTACGGTCTATATTTTATGATTTCCACTAGGTTTAACTTAAATATTAAGGTTATTGCCATGGATATAAAGAATGAACTCTTAGAAGGTTCTTGTGATAATTCTTTAATTGGCATGCATTTAACGTATGTTGGTGGTTTTGTTGCTTTATGTTGTTTGACATTATTAGTATCAAATCGGCTACCGAAACCGCAGACTGCCTAGATAATAAAAAAGCAGCAGTTAGATATGTATCTAGCCGCTGCTTTTATCAATAGGTACTTATGTGTTACTTACAGTGTAAATACACCAATCACTGCAATTACAGAAATGATCGCTGAAGCACCATAGAAAACCCATTTTGACGCAGGGACATGCACTTTAAAGTCATGCAGTGTGTGGTGAATACGGTGCATACCACACCATACCGGCAAAATGATCATCAGTAATAAGAACACTCGTCCAATAAAGCTGGAGCAGAATGCCATAATGCGTTCATAGCTGAGCATTTCTGGTGCGACACCTAGCGGAATTAAAATCCCAAGTAAGATAATAATTGCAGGGCCAATCACCGCGCTCCACATACCACCGGCACCAAATAATCCCCAGAAAATCGGTTCATCGGAACGTTTAGGCGTTAGATTCATCTGATCCTCCTTGGATTAAAATAGTAGCGCGATGGCTAAAATCGCAGCGGTAACGATAATGGTTAATGCCCAAAAGCCTTTTACAATCGGCTCTTCTGACATTTTCTTATCTTTAACAATAATCGCGACAGCTTTCGGAGCTAATTTAAACCATGTAGTGGTGTGTAGTAGCGTTGCTGCTAACGTAATAATGTTAATGATCAAAACGATTGGGTTATGCAAGAAACCCACAAAGCCAGCCCATGATTCAGGGCCACCTTTCAATGCAAATACGCCGTATAGCACCAGTAGACTGAACCAAACTTGCAGTACGGAAGTACTTTCACGCATGATATAAAAGCGATAAAAACCCAGCTTTTGCCACCAGTCACCTTTCATTTCCCTGACGTAGGGTTTACGTTTTGTTGTCATGACTTCAATTCTCCTTATCGTGGCTTCAGCATGGCGATAACAAGGTCTTGTGCACTAGCTACTTTACCTTGTTGAATTGCCGCAGCAGGGTCGACATGCTTAGGACAGACTTCAGAGCAGTAGCCTACAAACGTACAGCTCCAGACACCGTTATCACCATTTAACAATGGCATACGTTCTTTCGCACCATGGTCACGGTTATCAAGATTGTAGCGCTCTGCTAATGTGATCGCCGCTGGCCCAATAAATTCAGGGTTTAGTCCGAATTGTGGGCAAGCTGCGTAGCATAGGCCGCAGTTAATACAGCCAGAGAACTGATGGTATTTCGCCATCTGTGCTGGGGTTTGCTTATTTGGCCCTTCTGACGGCTTTCTATCGTTACCAATAATATAAGGTTTGATCGCCTCTAAGCGTTCGATGAAGTGAGTCATATCAACAACCAAATCGCGCTCGATTGGGAAGTTACCTAATGGCTCGACTTTTAACCCTTCTGGATAATCACGTAAGAATGTTTTACAGGCCAGTTTTGGTACGCTGTCAACCATCATGCCGCAAGAACCGCAAATCGCCATACGGCACGACCAGCGGTAAGACAGATCAGGCGCAAGGTTATCTTTAATGTAACCTAAAGCATCCAGCAACGAGGTTTGCTCATCATAAGGGACATCATATGCCACTAAATGGGGCTCATTATCCGTTTCTGGATTGTAGCGCATGATCTCCATTTTTAAGTGTTTCATATCATCCATTAGCTTGCTCCTTCTTTGCCTTGTCTTGAGCTTCAGCTTCTGCACCATATACACGTTTTGCTGGCTGAGATTTAGTAATCTTCACATCACTGTATTCAAGGCGAGGTGCGCCTTCAGGATTATAGAATGCCAATGTGTGTTTTAAGAAGTTCACATCATCACGCTCTGTGCAGCCTTCGTCGAGACGTTGGTGTGCACCACGTGACTCTTTACGGTTAATCGCAGAATGAGCCATACACTCGGCAACATCCAAACCAAATCCGAGTTCGATGGTGTAAAGAAGATCAGTATTGAAGACGCTACTATGGTCGCTAATCTCAACGTGTTTAAAGCGCTCTTTCAATTCAGCGATCTTATCAACAGTTTTTTGCATTAGCTCAGGTGTACGGTAGATACCGCAGCCTTCTTCCATTGATATTCCCATTTCATCACGAATTTTCGACCAACTTTCTTTACCTTTTTGGTTGAGAAGTTGATTGAGATTTTCTTCGATATCGCGAGTACGTGCTTCGATAGCGCTTGCATTCGCAGGTGTGGCTTCTGCTGCATGTTTTGCAGCTTGCTCACCGGCTAAGCGACCAAATACCACCAGCTCAGCTAATGAGTTGGAGCCTAAGCGGTTTGCACCGTGCAGACCGACTGATGAACATTCACCAACAGCGAATAAGCCTTTGATGCGAGTCTCACAGTTTTGATCTGTTTCGATACCACCCATTGTATAGTGAGCTGTTGGACGCACAGGAATTGGGTCGGTGACAGGGTCAACACCAACGTAAGCTTTTGCCAGCTCGCAAATAAATGGTAGACGTTCATGGAGTTTTTCTGCACCTAGGTGGCGGAGATCCAGATAGACGACGTCACCACGGTGAGTGCTGATAGTGCGTCCAGCACGCCATTCGTGCCAGAAAGCTTGTGAAACTTTGTCTCGTGGACCTAGTTCCATATATTTATTTTCAGGTTTACCGAGAGGGGTTTCTGGTCCCATTCCGTAATCTTGAAGATAACGATAACCATCTTTGTTAACGAGGATCCCACCTTCACCACGACAACCTTCAGTCATCAAAATCCCTGAGCCAGGAAGACCTGTTGGGTGATATTGAACAAATTCCATGTCACGCAGTGGCACACCATGGCGGAAAGCCATCCCCATACCATCACCCGTCACAATACCGCCATTGGTATTGTAGCGATAAACACGGCCAGCACCACCCGTAGCCATAACGATAGAATTTGCGCGGATCTGAACTTTGGTGCCTTCCATCATATTGAGGGCAACCAGACCGCGTACTTGGCCTTCGTCCACAATGATGTCCAGAACGAAATGTTCATCAAAGCGCTGAATTTGTGGGTATTTTAATGATGTTTGAAAAAGAGTATGAAGCATATGGAAGCCGGTTTTGTCAGCAGCAAACCAAGTACGTTCAATTTTCATTCCACCAAAGCGGCGAACGTTAACTGAACCATCTGGTTTACGGCTCCAAGGGCAGCCCCATAGTTCCAGTTGGGTCATTTCTGTTGGGCAGTGTTCGACGAAATATTCGACGACGTCTTGCTCACACAGCCAGTCACCACCTGCAACAGTATCATTAAAATGATAGTCATAGGAGTCATGAGCCTGAGTCACTGCGGCTGATCCCCCCTCTGCGGCCACGGTATGGCTACGCATAGGGTAAACTTTTGAGATCAGAGCAATCTTGATGTTGGGATTTGCTTCTGCGGCAGCAATCGCTGCACGTAAGCCTGCGCCCCCGGCCCCGATAATCGCTAGATCGGCATTGAAGGTTTGCACTGCGCTTCTCCATTGTTCAAGTGTAAATTGATAAATTCTTTTAAATACTTTTGATACTTAGCTATTTATTTGTCAGCACCAGTTAATACCGGTCTGCAAAACTCTCTTTTTTAATTAGTAAATAATATAATAGCTAATAATGACTTATCATGCTGGGAATTATAGCGAATAGTACCGGAGATAAATTTGATATAGAGGGGGGTTTTAGGTGATTTACCCCATAAAGTGTGATCTGAACCAAGTTTTTGCTAATTGTTTTTTCATGATTAGCATTTTAAGTTTAATAAAGAGTAAAAAAATGGAAATTCAAATGATTACCATTATTTTTCGGTGAGTTGGCAGCGTTAAAATCTAATCGAAATCGTTCTCATCGCGAGAGAGAGCATAAATTATTATAAAAATTTACCCAAATTGTTTTGTTTATTCTAAATGTGTAATTATGAGATGAAAAGCCAATATTAAAATATCTAATTTTGATATTTGTGTTCTTTCTGTGATGACTTTTTAGAATATTTTTTAAGATCTCTTATTTATAACATCATATTAACATTATATAAGAAATAATCATGTTTTTACCTTGAAGGCATCTATGACTTACGATTATGCGAAAAGGTTTTTTGCTTAATCGGTTGAAGCAGAGGATAATCGCGCATCAATTCGCTTGCCTTGTTACATTTTTGTGTGCCTACAGCGTTTATTACAGCATCATTGCATTTGGTTGAAGTGAATGCATTGTTTGTAAGGCAAGAGGTGAGTAAACTGCTCGACTATGTTTATTTTGGAGTTATGTTAATGAGTGAAGTAGCAGACTGGCAGCCCAGTGCCCCCATCGCTAACCTGTTACAGCGAGCAAAAATCGTCGCTGAAATAAGACGTTTTTTTACTGAGCGCTGTGTGCTAGAGGTGGAAACTCCTGCAATGAGTCAGGCCACCATCACAGATATTCATCTTGTTCCTTTTAAGACCCGTTTTGTCGGACCGGGAGCGGCACAAGGGATTGATCTCTATCTGATGACCAGCCCTGAATACCATATGAAGCGTTTGCTTGCTGCTGGCAGTGGGCCAATCTACCAACTCTGTCGTAGTTTCCGTAATGAGGAAGCTGGAAGGCATCACAATCCTGAATTTACCATGCTTGAATGGTATCGGCCTCATTACGATATGTATCGTTTAATCAATGAAGTCGATGATCTACTTCAGCAAGTCTTGGATTGCGAAAGTGCGGAACTTCTCTCTTATCAGCAAGCATTTTTACGTCATTTAGATATTGATCCGCTTTCCGCAGAAAAAAGTGAGCTAAGGGAGGTTGCTGCGCGCCTCGATCTAAGTAATGTCGCAGACCAAGAAGAAGATAAAGATACCTTGTTGCAATTGTTGTTTACGATGGGGGTAGAACCTCATATCGGTAAAGAAAAACCGGCCGTGGTTTATCATTTCCCAGCAACGCAAGCCTCTTTGGCTGAAATTAGTACTGAAGATCATCGTGTTGCTGAGCGTTTTGAGGTTTATTTTAAAGGCATGGAACTGGCAAATGGTTTCCGTGAATTAACCGACGCTAGTGAGCAACGTCAGCGTTTTGAACAAGATAATCGTCGTCGTGCTGCGATGGGGCTACCTATTCATCCGATTGATGAACATTTATTATCCGCATTAACTCATGGTTTACCTGAATGCTCAGGTGTCGCATTAGGCGTCGACCGCCTGATCATGTTGGCGCTGAATGCAGAAAAAATCAGTGATGTGATTGCATTTCCTGTGACGATTGCATAACTCACTACTTGATTGCAGCCTATTGGCTGCAATCAATCGAGTGATTATGGATGTTGTTGCTGTTTTTGCAGAAATTGTACCCCTAAATCAGGGAAATCAGTAAAGGCACCATCAACATCGGCTTGGTTGTAGATAATATCAAAGAGCTGCTGACCATCTTTCGCGTATTTCGGCAATTTATCAACACGAATGGTATAAGGATGCACTGCCATATTGTTGGCATGGGCGTCTTTAACCATGCCTGTTAGCTTAATATTATCAGGTGTTGACTCTTCGCTGACTAACATATGGTAATCAGGACCAATACCATCGGCATATTTAGCCACTTCTTTCATCGAGCCTGGCTTGAACATCCAGTCATAACTGTAGTTTACCCACGTTCCATCAGGTTTTTGTTCCTGAGTTTCATTCCAATCTGTATAGGCTATCAATTGAACCAATTTTAAATTCATGCCCATTTCTGGCATCAATGTATTTTTAATGCGTTTAAGTTCATTAGCATCAAAGCATTGTAGGTAAACATTTGAATCTTTATTGGTATAACCATATTGCTTAAGGACTTCGAGGGTTTTTTTAGTGATGTCTTTGCCTTCTTGTTGGTGGAACCAAGGCGCTTTGATTTCAGGGTAAATACCGATGTTTTTCCCCGTCGATTTATTCAAGCCTTGAATAAATTCGATCTCTTCTTGGAAAGTATGTACTCGGAAATCAGATTTCCCCATAGGAAAACGATTTGGGTAGCTTTGTATTTTTTTACCATCGACAAGGTCAAATCCTTCCGTAAATTTTAGTGATTTGATTTCATCAAGGGTGAAGTCAATCGCGTAATAACGTCCATCTTTGCGGGCTCGATCTGGAAAGCGTTCGGCGACATCAGTGACGCGATCAAGGAAATGATCATGAAGCACAACCAGTTCATTGTCTTTAGTCATCACTAAATCTTGTTCAAGAAAATCTGCACCTTGTGCGTAAGCCATCGCTTTCGCTGGCAGTGTATGCTCTGGTAAGTAGCCACTAGCGCCACGGTGAGCGATAACAACTTTTTCTGCCGCTTGCGCAACAGCGGTCGCTGACATCACTAAAACCATACTGGCAACCAATGTTTTGAATCGGAAGTGCATGATGATATCTCCTTGTCATTTTTTATACTCGTCATACTTCAAGTTGCAGGGGGGTTGACTACGTTCAGCTAGCCGAGTCATATAGTTTTCTATGCTCCCCGTCTATCTTCGCTTGTCGCCTACCTGCATCTTGAATTATTTAGAGTATAGGTAAAAAAATAGGTCATACTTCTTAGTAAGAATATGACCTATTCAGGTTAAAGCATTAATGTGAACCTTTTAGTTCATTTTCGCTAATTCACGTTTATGTTTGGTTTCGCTAATCATAACGATGAATAAGAGAACAACGGCTAATGCAGAGCCACCGATCATGACGGCAAAACCACCGTCCCAACCGAAGTAGTCAACGGTATAACCCACGATTGCACTCGCTGCCACAGAACCACCTAGGTAACCAAATAGACCGGTGAAACCTGCCGCAGTACCCGCTGCTTTCTTCGGTGCTAGCTCCAGTGCGTGCAAACCGATCAGCATGACTGGACCATAGATCAAGAAACCAATGATTAGCATACAAGCCATATCGATATTCGGGTTACCTGCTGGGTTCATCCAGAAGACGATGGTGGCAATAGTCACCAAAACCATAAAGAACACACCTGTTGCACCACGGTTACCACGGAAGACTTTATCTGACATCCAACCACACAGTAATGTTCCTGGGATACCTGCATACTCATACAGGAAATAAGCCCAAGAGGATTTATCCATCGCAAAGTGTTTTACTTCACGTAGATAAGTTGGTGACCAGTCAAGAACACCATAACGGAGTAAATAAACGAAGACGTTTGCAATTGCGATCATCCATAGAAGTTTGTTAGGGAAAACATACTTCATAAAGATTTCTTTTGCTGTTAGCTCTTGCTCATCGGATTCTTTGTAGTCTGGTGGATAATCGTTTTTATATTCTTCAATTGGAGGTAGACCACAAGACTGTGGTGTATCACGCATTAAAGCAAAGGCGATCATCGCAACAAGGATGGCAGCAAATGCAGGCATATATAGCGCTGCTTTCCAATCGTTAAACCACGCCATACCTAGCATGAATAGTAGAGGAGGAATACCACCACCAACGTTGTGAGCACAGTTCCAAATAGAAACAATTCCCCCACGTTCTTTTTGCGACCACCAGTGAACCATAGTACGGCCACAAGGAGGCCAGCCCATGCCTTGGAACCAACCACATAGAAATAGCAGTACAAACATCACCATGATGCTTGAAGTTGCCCATGGCACGAAGCCCATAATGAGCATCACTGCTGCGGCGAGGATCAGACCGGCGGGTAAGAAGACACGTGGGTTAGATCGGTCTGATACTGACCCCATAATGAATTTAGAGAAACCATATGCGATAGAGATCCCTGACAATGCAAAACCCAGATCCCCTTTGGAGAAGCCTTGTTCAACAAGATATGGCATCGCTAAAGCGAAGTTTTTTCTTACTAAATAATAGGCTGCGTAACCAAAGAAAATACCCATAAAGATCTGCCAACGCAGTCGACGATAGACGGGATCTATCTTCTCAGCGGGCAGCCTCTGGGCATGAGGTGCTGGTTTAAAAATACTTAACATATAGCCTCCGATGGCATGCTAATAGTTATTTCACTCTTTTCTTTTATCTATTGAAATAGAAAATGATGAGTGTTTTTATGGGTAAAACAACTAAAACGAAAGTGTTTGAGTGTTATATCGAGCAATATCTTTCATAAGTGCATTTATGATAGTCATAAAAAAACATTTTATCTGTAATCTACTGCACAAATATTTGTTTTATTTATTGGTCGCATAGTTAATGTTATTTATGAATGAAAAGAAACCATTTGAAGTGAATTTTTTGTGATATTTATCACGATTTTTGTCTTTTTATTACTTATTTAGACGTAATTGCTTTCGTTTTTGTTCCTTATCAAACAATGAGCACGTTTCTTGTCTATATTTAGTTATAGATTATAAAAATAGACCATACTAAAAGTAGTGTTGATGAATGTGAGGAAGACGACATGAATGGTTCATCTGTAGCTGAAACGGATGTCATCATTATCGGTGGTGGCGCAACAGGTGCAGGTGTTGCTCGTGACTGCGCCCGCCGAGGTTTAAAAACGGTTTTGCTTGAACGCCATGATATTGCTACTGGTGCAACAGGGCGTAACCATGGCTTGTTACATAGTGGTGCGCGCTATGCCGTCACTGACGGCGAGTCAGCAAGAGAGTGTATTGAAGAAAATAAAATACTAAAACGTATTGCACATCATTGTATTGAGCGGACAGATGGTTTGTTTATTACACTTCCAGAAGACTCGCTTGAGTATCAACAACAATTTATTCGTGCCTGCCAAGCGGCGGGTATTGATGCGAATGCCATCGATCCCGCAGAAGCTATTCGCCTTGAACCGTCAGTCAATCCACAACTGATAGGTGCGGTTAGAGTGCCTGATGGTACGGTAGATCCTTTCCGTTTAACCGCAGCCAATATGTTGGATGCTCGTGAGCATGGTGCCAAAGTACTGACTTACCATGAAGTAATAGGCTTAATTCGTGATGGCGACAAAGTCCGTGGTGTGACTGTTTATGATCACCAAGCTAAACAACAGTATGATATTTACGCGGAAATTGTGGTTAACGCAGGGGGGATTTGGGGACAGAAAATCGCCGAATATGCAGATTTAAAAATCAAAATGTTCCCAGCCAAAGGGGCTTTATTGATTTTGGGCCATCGTTTAAACAATATGGTCATTAACCGTTGTCGTAAACCTGCGGACGCCGATATTTTAGTTCCGGGTGACACTATTTCATTGATTGGAACCACATCAACGCATATCGAATATGACCAAATCGATAATATGTATGTGACACCTGAAGAAGTCGATATTTTGATCCGTGAAGGTTCGATGTTGTCACCTGCATTAGCGAAAACGCGTATTTTGCGTGCTTACGCCGGCGTTCGTCCTTTAGTGGCGAGTGACGATGATCCATCAGGTCGTAATGTCAGCCGTGGTATTGTGCTACTCGACCATGCGAAACGCGATGGCTTGGAAAACTTTATTACTATCACCGGTGGTAAGTTGATGACCTATCGCCTCATGGCTGAGTGGGCAACTGATAAAGTGTGTGAAAAACTAGGTCACTCAGCGAAATGTACCACCGCGGAAGCCGCGTTGCCGGGCTCGCAGCATAGCGCTGAAGAAGCATTACGTAATGTTGTGGCCATTCCTGCGCCAATTCGTGGCTCAGCAGTTTATCGTCATGGTGATCGTGCTTCGGCGATACTGAGCACTGACCGATTAGATAAAAGCTTGGTGTGTGAATGTGAAGCGGTCACCGCAGGGGAAGTCCGCTATGCGGTTAACTCTTTGACAGTGAATAACTTACTAGATTTACGTCGTCGTACTCGAGTCGGAATGGGAACTTGTCAGGGAGAGCTATGTGCATGTCGCGCAGCAGGGCTATTAAATCGTTTTAATGTTACAACACCTCATGAAACTGAGCAGCAATTAGGCCATTTTCTCAATGAGCGTTGGAAAGGTGTGCGCCCAATTGCATGGGGAGATGCGTTACGTGAAAGCGAATTTACCAGCTGGGTTTATCATGGGCTATGTGGCATGAATGAAACCACATTAAGTAAAGGATCTGACAAGGAGGCTGGCAATGAAATATGATGCAGTCGTCATGGGAGGAGGGCTAGCTGGCCTTATCTGTGGTATTCGTTTAACACAGTCTGGTTTATCTTGTGCCATTGTGAGTGCGGGACAAAATGCGTTGCATTTTTCTTCAGGCTCCTTGGATTTATTAACCCATTTGCCTAATGGTCAATTAGTTGAAAGACCTCTTGAAGCTTTAGAAGCGCTGAGTGAACAGTCACCACATCATCCTTATAGTCGTCTTGGGAAGTTAGCCGTAATTAAGCTAACTCACCAAGCCGAAGCTTTATTGCAACAAAGTGGGATAAAGCTCAAAGGCTCTAGTGATGAGAACCATTACCGTATCACGCCTTTAGGTCATAAACGACTAACATGGCTAAGCCCTAAATCAGTGCCAACCGTTGATCTGCATAAAAAAATGAAGATGGGGAAAATTGCTGTTGTAGGTATCGAGGGTTTTTTAGACTTCCAACCACAAATGGTATCGGATGAGCTACAACGCGAAGGCCTTGCCGCGAGTGCCTATTATGTTCACTTACCGCTGTTGGACAGATTAAGAGAAAATGCCAGCGAATTTAGGGCAATCAATGTCGCTCGTTGGCTAGATCGCCCTGAAAATATGGCGCAAATTGTCGCTGAAATGGCCCCATTAGTTGCTGAATCAGAGTCTATTTTCATGCCAGCTTGTATTGGCCTAGATAGTGAAGAACCGTTGCTTGAGCTACAAAAGCAACTCGGTAAGCCTATTTATTTATTGCCAACACTCCCCCCATCATTATTAGGAATTCGATTACACGAAGCATTATTACGTCAATTTCGCCGTCAAGGTGGCATTATCATGCCAGGCGATAAAGTAACTTCCGTGAATTGTGTAGGATCACGCATTGAGTCTGTGATGACACGCAATCATGGTGATATCTCATTGAAAGCCTCTCAATTTGTATTGGCGACTGGGAGTTTTTTCAATAATGGATTAGTTGCTGAATTTGATCGCGTATATGAACCGTTAATGCACCTTGATTTGTGTGATATTCCTCAGCGTGGTCAATGGACTAACAAAGCGTTTTTTGCTTCACAGCCTTATATGGCGTTCGGAGTACAAACTGATGACCAGCTACGTGCGCAAAAAGAGGGTCAGACATTTGAAAATTTATATGTTGCTGGCGCTATTTTAGGGGGCTTTGATCCTTTAACCGAGGGCTGTGGTGCAGGGGTTTCATTGATCAGTGGTTTGCACGCCGCTGAAGAAATTATTGGTTACTTTGCAAGACAAAAAGCCATGCAGGCGGAGGTGGCACAATGAGTATTCAGGATGCAAGCTTTGAAAGCTGTATTAAATGTACAGTGTGTACGACCTATTGCCCTGTTGCTAAGGTGAATCCTCTGTATCCGGGGCCAAAACAAGCGGGGCCTGATGGGGAGCGTTTACGCTTAAAAGACCCGATGATGTATGACGAAGCGCTAAAATATTGTACTAACTGTAAACGGTGCGAGGTTGCTTGCCCGTCAGACGTAAAAATTGGCGATATTATCGCGCGGGCTCGTAATACCTATAGCCAGCAGAAACCGAAATTACGAGATGCTATCTTAAGTCATACCGATCTGATGGGATCATTATCAACGCCTTTTGCTCCCGTGGTTAATACGATCACAGGTTTGAAACCGGTTCGTCAGATCCTTGATAAGGCATTGAAAATCGATCATCGCCGTGAGTTGCCTAAGTACTCATTTGGGACTTTCCGCCGTTGGTATGCAAAACAAGCTGCGGAGCAGCAAAAGTTTGCAGAGCAAGTGGCTTTTTTCCATGGCTGTTATGTGAATTACAATCACCCACAGCTTGGTAAAGATCTTATTAAAGTCTTCAATGGCATGGGGATCGGTGTTCAATTACTGAAACGTGAAAAATGTTGCGGTGTGGCATTGATCGCGAATGGTTTTATGAAACAGGCGAAACGGCAAGCGAATGTAAACCTAGAGTCGCTACAGGAAACGATCCTTGAAAATCATGTACCTGTTGTTGCGACCTCATCAACCTGTACTTTCACCATCCGTGATGAATACCCTCATGTGCTCGATGTGGATACATCGCAAATGCGTGAAAATATTGAGCTAGCAACACGTTACATTTATCGTTTATTAGAGCAAGGTCGTGAGTTAAAACTTAAACATACACCATTAAAGGTCGCCTACCATACACCATGCCATATGGAAAAAATGGGTTGGACATCTTATACATTAGAGCTGATCAAACGCGTACCGGGGGTGGAGCTAATTGTGCTTGATTCTCAGTGTTGTGGTATCGCGGGGACTTACGGGTTTAAAAAAGAGAACTATGAAGTATCTCAAGGGATTGGCGCAGGGTTGTTCCGGCAAATTGAAGAAAGCGGCGCTGATATGGTGATCACTGACTGTGAAACCTGTAAATGGCAAATTGAGATGTCGACCAGTAAAAAATGTGAGCATCCGATTAGCTTATTAGCCAAAGCATTATAATCGTTGTTTGGTTAACCCATTAGAGAAAGGCATAACAACCTTTCTCTTTTTTTATGTTATGAGTCGGGATGGCGCTGGCGAGAGATATCGCCAGCAGAATGGAAAACTACAGTGACTGTTGAAGCGTTTTCATCAGGAGCAGTACTGAGGTCCCCCCCGGATCAGCATGCCCAATACTACGTTCCCCGAGGTAACTGGCTCTTCCTTTGCGTGCTTGCATTGGAATGGTCGATTCAACACCTTGCTTTGCGGCTTCTACTGCTGCTGAAATGGCTTCATTTAAAGGTTGGGAGGCGGCATTTTCGAGAGCAGTACTCACTGGCCACCACACATCACACATGGTTTTATCATTTGGTTCTGCTTTGCCTCGAGAAACCACGCCTTCAGTACCTGCTTTAATAAGCTCTGCCAAATCTGCGACGCTCAGCGCTTCTTTGCCAGCCGCACTTTGAGCTGCCTTAATAAAAAAAGTCCCAAATAATGGGCCGCTCGCTCCGCCAACACTCGAAAGTAATGTCATACCTGTTGTTTTGAGTAGAGTGGCAATGTCTTTATCTTCAACTGAAGGCAGTTTTTCGGCGACTTTTTGAAAGCCTCGGTTCATATTAAGGCCATGGTCACCATCGCCAATTGCTGTATCTAGCTCGGTTAGATTGTTTTGTTCTTGAGCAAAGGTCTGCGAACATTGGATTAACCAATGATAGATCTGTTGTTGTGTTAAATTCATTTGTATTACTCCTTTTGGCCTAGCATTTCCAACGTAAAGCAGGGGTGTTAACGGGTTCATCCCAGAGCATCAATGCTTCGTCATCAACTTTTAATAAGGTGATTGAAACGCCTTGCATATCAAGTGCAGTGCAGTATGAACCGACTAGGTTACGCTCAATAGTGAGGCCAAATTGGTGACAACAAGTTTGTAAACGATGGTATACCGCATAGAGCTCAGATAGCGGGGTTGCGCCTAGGTTATTGACGAGGGCAATGACACGATCGCCTTTTTTTAATGGCTGTTTGATCTGTTTGTGTTCTTGCCAGCAGCTATTTTGACGATCCCATTGGCGGATCACGCGTTCATAATGGCCATTGTCGATCAAAGTTTGGAACATCTGATCAACCGTATTATTTAAATTGCTAAAACTGCGCCGTTCAATACCCGGTTCTCCGTGAATGCCAACACCAAATTCCATTTCATTATCAGGTAGCTCAAATGAAGGTTTTCCTGCCGCTGGCACAGTACAAGCGTGTAACGCCACTCCTAAACTGTAGCCATTATTATTGGTTTTGTGGCCCAGTTCGACGAGCTGGTCAAGTGTATATCCTTTAACCGCAGCTGCACCAAGTATTTTTTCCATTAATACGGTGTTGGCAACACCACGACGCCCCGCGGTATATAGACTGTCTTTTACTGCCACGTCATCATCGACTAAAACTGTTGCGACTTGAGTACCTGCATCATGCAGTAGCTCGGCGGCAGTTTCGAAATTGAGAACATCCCCTGTATAGTTTTTGATGATCATCAAGACACCTTCGCCACTGTCAATGGCCATCGCACATTCCATCATTTGGTCAGGTGTCGGCGAGGTAAACATTTCTCCGGGACATGCTCCATCCAGCATGCCAAGTCCGATGTATCCGCTGTGCATGGGTTCATGACCGCTGCCACCTCCAGACAATAACCCCACTTTATTCTTTATTGGAGCATCCTTATGAACTAGGTAGGTAGGATCGATATTTAAACGCAGTTCGGGGTGAGCCGCTACTAGCCCTTGATTGACTTCACTGATGATATCTTCAACACGGTTAATCAGTTTTTTCATCTTACAAACTCCAGAAAATAGAGGTCGATGGTTATACTCGTCATACTTCAAGTTGCAGCGCCTTTCGTTAAGGTATAAGTGACTACGCTCACTCGCGCCAGTCACATAGTTTTCTATGCTCCTAGCGACTCATTCACTTGTCGCCTAGCTGCAACTCGAATTATTTAGAGTATATATCTGTTCGTTTGTGTTCTTTTTTGAGTGAATTGAAACGTAAACAGCGCGGTTCGTTTCGATTGTGCATTCAGACTATCACGGCTGTGGAATTATTGATGGGGCAAACCTATAAAATGAGAGTTGGATCGGTAATTTTTATTCGTCGATGAGAGGGAACATTTTCCCTCTCAAACTCAGCAAATTAATGTTGCTCAGCCAGTTTTTGCTCCGAGGTGTGGGCAAAGAAGGTTTTTAGGATAAAGTTGAGTAGTACACCATAGGCTGGTAAGAAAAATAACATACAGATGAACAGCTTAAAAGTGTAATCCACTAAAGCAATCTCCACCCAATTAGCGGCCATAAAAGGATCACTACTGCGGTAAAATGCAATGAAGAAGAAGGCAATCGTGTCAATCAAGTTACCAAAAAACATGGCGCACGCAGGGGCGACATACCAACGTTTGTTCTGGCGTAATTTATTAAATACGCTGACATCCAGTATTTGTCCTAATACATAAGCCATAAAACTGGCGGCTGCGATACGTGCAACAAAGAGATTAAATTCATTGAGAGCACTAAAACCTTGCCATGCCCCTTGGAAAAACAGTGCGGATATGACGTAAGAGATCAGCAGTGCAGGTAGCATAACCGCGGTAATGATACGGCGAGCTAGTGGCGCGCCATAAATACGCACTGTCAAATCGGTGGCTAAGAAAATAAAGGGAAAGGTAAATGCCCCCCATGTGGTGTGGAAACCGAAAATATTAATCGGTAGCTGCACTAAATAGTTACTAGAGGTAATAATTAGGACGTGGAATAACGAGAGCCAAATTAACGCAGTGGCTCGTTGCTGCGCAGTGAACGTAAACATATTGTACCTTTTTAAGTAGCCATGGGGTGAGGGAACCCATAAAACATAGCCTCGACATCGAGGGAGCGCGTATATACTCGTATACTTCAAGTTGCAGCGCCTTTCGTTAAGGTATAAGTGACTACACTCACTCGCGCCAGTCACATAGTTATCTATGCTCCTAGCGACTTGTTCACTTGTCGCCTAGCTGCACCTTGAATTATTTGGAGTATAATACGTTTGTTGCGCAACAAAAGCAAAACTGTTAAACCTGAGATAGGCTTTTTATTATATAATCAAAACATCATTTATTTTTTTATAAGTATGGTTATGTCTGATTCATTTGCAAATGCCACAAAAACCCTTGATACACTTGGCTTACGTTGTCCTGAACCTGTGATGTTAGTTCGCAAAACTGTTCGTGGAATGGCAGCGGGAGACACATTACTGATTATTGCCGATGACCCAGCAACAACGCGCGATATACCCGGATTTTGCCGTTTTATGGAACATGAATTGCTGGCGGTTGAAGCGGAACAAGCACCTTATCGCTATTTGTTACGCAAAAAAGCAGAAGGGCTGTAACTGTGATTTGAAACCGTATGACTGGCTGGGAATATGTTATCTATTTAAAATTGATCAAGGTACAACGCAAGTTCTATATCGGAACTAGCACCTTGATTTAACTATTGGTTATTGCGTTTGCTCTTCAATCAGTGACAAAATCTCTTCGCGGCTCAATTTTGTGCCTGCCATAATTAATTCAATATTAGCGCCAGCAGTGAAGAGCGATTTTACCATTTGACGTTGGGTTATTTTGACACCTTCTTCAACGCCTATTTTACGGCCTTTTTCAATACCTTCTTCAATACCTATTTTATGACCTTTTTCCTGACCTTCTTGTCGTAGCCGCTCTGCTAAATTCATAACCACCTCTTTATGTTGTGGAATTTGCTGACTAAAGCAATGAATTATTTGTTCAAAGTGCTCTGGAGACTCCAAAACCACCAGTAAGTACTGCAAAATAATCGTAATGTCATCTTGACTGTTACCATTATTATTGAGCGTTTGAGCAAAGAGTTCAACCATTCGTTGGTATTCATCACGCAGGTTTTTATGCTTCATTGCCAGTTCCATTACTGCAATTTTTCGATGATTAGCTAGCTCATTATCATCTATGACAGTGATATCAACTAAAGGAAACGGTTTAAAATACAGCTCTTCGGCAAGCTCTTTCCAATCAAAGCAGCGAGTCCATAAATTCTGATAAGGGTAGGGGGACATTTTTCCATGATAAAACAGTATGGGTACAACCAATGGTAGTACCTTGTGTCCTTGCTGTAAGTGTTGGTTCATTGCGGAAAAAGCATAGTACATCAATCGCCAACTCATTAATTTATCGGGTGTTGATTGATGTTCGACTAATAAATAAAAATAACCATCGCCCATATCTGTTTTTACAGAGTAGAGAACATCTGACAATCGTGAACGCAATTTATTATCGATAAAAGACGAGTTAGTGAGTGCTAGCGTCTTAAAATCACATAATGATTTGATATTTTCTGGAAGGTAAATATCAAAAAAGTCTCGTGCATTATCGACTTGGTTCAGAAAACCCTTAAAAGTCGCATCATGCGGTGTTCTAGGTGGCTGTAGTGACATAGCGTATATATCAAAGTTATTTTGGAGCATTGATAGTAACCAATATGACGGTGAGAGAGGAGCAAGTTACTCCTAATTTTAGCAAAAATTAATCAATTAAAACAAAGTATTAGTCTTATCATTTAAACGAAAACTACATTTGATTAGTAGTAAAAAACAATAGTTGCTTAGTCGACTAGTAATGAGTTTGCTATATGTATTAAAAAAGCGCCACAAGGGCGCTTTTAACTAGATGCAATCAATAATGAAAGTTATTTTTTCACTTGCGGCAATTTCACTTTCAGTAACCGTACGGCATTCGCCGTTACTAGAGCCGTAGCCCCTGAATCGGCGAGTACTGCCACCCATAACCCTGTGATCCCCAGCAAGCTGGTCACTAAGAACACCGCTTTTAAACCAAGTGCAATAGTAATGTTTTCACGAATGATCTTACGAGTTGCTTGGGACAGCGCAATGATTTCTGGCAAACCGGTTAAACGGTTATGTGTCAGCGCTGCGTCTGCTGTTTCCAGTGCAACATCAGTTCCACTGCCCATTGCAACACCAATACTGGATGCTTTCATTGCTGGCGCATCATTGATGCCGTCACCAACCATCATGGTGCTGTGATTACGGTTTAATTCCATGACTGCGGTGACTTTGTCTTCAGGGAGCAAACCTGCACGGTATTCCATACCGAGTTGTCCTGCGATAGCACTTGCCGCTCGTGGGTTATCACCCGTTAACATAACGGCATTCACATTGAGCGCTTTAAGCATAGTCATTGCATCAGTAGCATCACTACGTAAGGTATCTTGCAATGCAGTTAAACCAATAACTTGGTTATTTTCTAACGTCACAACAACCGTTTTACCTTGCGCTTCAAGTGCTTCAACTTGATTCTGCCAAGTTGGCTCAAGCGGTGTATCTAAGCGGCTTGGTGCACTCACTAAGATATGTTTATCACCAAGGTAGCCTTCAACACCTTTACCTGCCAAGGCTTTGCGATTTTCAGCTTCGACAATCGTGATAGACAGTGCTTCTGCTTTATTAATCACTGCTTTAGCTAATGGGTGATGTGAACCTGCCTCAACGGATGCAGTGATCCTCACTAACTCATTTTCAGATAAACCATCAACGGGCACTAAATCGGTAACATGAGGTTTACCTTCAGTTAAGGTGCCTGTTTTATCCAATGCAATTGTCGTAACAGAACCGAGTTGTTCTAATGCGGCACCACCTTTAATTAATGCACCTCGGCGTGTTGCCGTTGCTAGGGCTGAAGTGATTGCTGCTGGTGTTGAAATAACTAATGCACAAGGACAACCTATTAGTAACAGCGTTAAACCGCGATAAATCCATGTTTCCCATGGCGCACTAAAGAAAATAGGTGGAATAACAACAACGAGTGCCGAAAACAGCATGATTAATGGAGTATAAATACGGCTAAAGCGATCAATAAAGCGCTCAATAGGCGCACGGCGCTCTTCCGCTTCTTCAATCAGCTGTAGAATGCGGTCGATAGCATTTTGACCTTGCTCAGAAACCACTTTCATCTGTACAGCGCGATCAACAGATAAACAACCCGCCGCGACTTTTTCACCTACATTACGTTCAACAGGGACAGATTCCCCCGTTAGTGAGCTTTCATCAAAACTAGCAAAACCAGAAACCAATTCAGCATCTGTTGGTAAACGCCCGCCCGGTGCAATTTCAATAATATCGCCTGGACGTAATTGTGAAACCGGAACCGTCATTTTTTGCCCATCTTTCACTAAGATGGCTTCTTCAGGAACAAGAGCCATTAGTGCACTGACTCCGCGCCTTGCTCGGCCTGCGGAGTAGGACTCCAACATTTCGCCTAACATAAATAGTAAGATAACCATTGCCGCTTCTTCGGTAGCTTGGATAAAAATGGCACCGATAGCTGCTACTGTCATCAATGTTTCGATGGCAAAAGGTGTACCTGTTCGAATCAAACGTAATGATTTACGTGCAATAGGGTAAAGCCCAAACAACGTCGTTAATGTAAAAGCAATCAGGCCAACTTTCGGGTTGAACAGCTCAATACCCCAGCTAATGGCCATCAGGATAGCTAAAATGATAACGGGTTTGGATTCGCTTAACAGGCTCTGCGGTGGCGCGATTGTTGCAGCGCTATTATTACCAACATCATGTAATTCATAACCCGCGGCTTCAACGGTTGAGCGGACAGTTGCACTGATATCACTATCGGCATCAACCACCAACTTTTCAGTTGCAAACAAAACCTTAGCTTGAGTCACTTGGGGTATTTGTTTAACGGCATTTTCGATTTTTTGCGCACAACTCGGGCAATCCATCCCACGGATTATCCAGTTGAAACGTTGTCCCGCTGTTTGTACGGGCTCAATTTCGTCTGCCACATTATGAGATGCGCTACAGGCAGAGCCATGTTGATGTTCTGTATGATCATGAGTTTGATGAGAGGAACTACTACAGCCTGTGTGCTGATGAGTCTCCTCATCATCGTCAGGGTGTTTCTCAACAGTACTATGAGCGTGGGTATGTGAGTCATCACTTACTTTTTGACTATTTTGTACAGCGGTAGACGAACAGCTGTTACTTGAGCAGCAAGAACTGGTGTGCTGATGTGCTTCTTTATGGTTGTGTGAGTGCATATAAGCCCCCTTATCAAACACTAAACTTATACTCGTCATACTTCAATTTGCAGGGCTTTTCGCTAAGGTATAAGTGACTGCGCTACGCCTAGGTCACATAGTTTATCTATGCTCCCCGTCTATCTTCGCTTGTCGCCTATCTGCAACTCGAATTATTTAGAGTATGATCAATATTGATAAGTTTACACTTTGGAGTCTACTCCAGAGTCAAATAAATAAAGGGGCGCCAATTGACAATAAATGCTATTTGAGAATTTTATCAATTGGCGAAGTGTATTTTATAGATAAATCGCTCGGATAATAAAGAATTGCCCAAGGAAATAGAGTGCGGCAACAATCGCTTTAGATGCTTTAAACGAGAAGCGGAAGCGTGCAATCAGCCAAATACAGTTGGAAATAAATAGCAAGAAAGCGCCAACCATAATGGAAAAGTTGTAATCACGACCTAAACCAAAGAACTGGTCACCAGCGACCCATGCCATGATCATGCTCATGATTAACAAAGCAAACACCATCGCTTGCATATCTTCTAATTTGGTCCAAATTAAAACTAGGGTGATAGCTGCAATGACTAGAGGGATAGGAAGCCAAGGTAGGTATAAGCTGAAATCAAGTTGCATACCAAAACTGATGGTATAGAGCAGGTAGCTAGTGAACATCAAAGCTACAGATGCAAGTAAGCGCTCACTTGATAGCATGCGCATCATATCAGCCAGTAGTGAAACTGCTAAACCGGCCAAGATCAGATAACCTTGAGAGGTTAAAAAATCAGCGTTCCACCCCCAAAGTAGTAGTAATATCAGTGTGATAGGGCGAAATAGCCAGCGTTGCCACTCAGGGCCACGATAAGCGGCATCAACATACAGCCAACCAGAAAAAAGTACGGCAAGGAATGGCCAACTAATCATAAACACATCCTTATAGATTCGAATAAATGAAGCAACTGTGGTGGTATTGGTTCTTTGACATTAAGATAAACTATATTGTTGAAC
Organism: Providencia sp. 2023EL-00965; assembly: GCF_033550225.1. Classification (NCBI taxonomy): domain Bacteria; kingdom Pseudomonadati; phylum Pseudomonadota; class Gammaproteobacteria; order Enterobacterales; family Morganellaceae; genus Providencia; species Providencia sp. 2023EL-00965. Next base: position 62,881 of record NZ_JAWUEH010000009.1, read on the forward strand.
AGATTAAGTGCAATGTTAAATTTATGAATAAACCAATTTTATTAATTATTGTGTTTGCGATTATTGCAGTATTAGCGACTAAACGTTTTTTTGACCAACGCAAGCAAAATGAAATTAATGATAGTTCTTTACCCGTTAGCTACTCCGTCGTGGTAGAAAGTAAAAAAAGACTATCCTTATCCAAATATGCGCTCTCGTGAACGTGATGTTGTGTCACCAGAAACTTTCCGCTACGAAGTTTATTTCAAACCATTGAATAACATGAAGGTGATGAAAGTGATCGTAACCGAAAAACAGTATCAAGAGATTGAACAAGGCAGCCAAGGAACTTTGCGCATGCAAGGGACAAGGTTTCTTGGCTTCACACCTGATTAACGGTTTTATTGTTTTTTCTTAGCGTCTTCAATGGCTTGTTTTTGTTTCTTTTGCATGGCTAACATCTCAAATACGCCAAAAAAGAAAATACGTGTTTGCAGCCAACCTGATAATTTTTCGCCTTTGGCTAAGGTAGCTTTTAAAAAGATAGTCTGCAATGCATGCATGAAAATCATAAAGATCATCGCAATATCCATAAAATATTTCAGAGGCTTAGGAAATGGATGGATTAAATTGAATACCATAAATGCCCAAACACAAATCATTAGCACACGGCCTGCATTAATTAGCATGGCTTGTTTCCTCAATTGAATGACGAATAAATAAACGATAGGCGACTTGGCCTGCAATTTTCTCACGATGCAGCTGCCAATTTGTTGGAATGTTAGTAAGTGGTGACTCCGCTTCTGATTCTACATATATCCAGCTTTCATCGGCTAACCATTGATTTTTTTCTAATAGTTGAATGGTTTCGAGTAGTAAGCCCTTGCGAAAAGGGGGATCAATAAACACCACATCAAAAGGGGTGCCTGTTTGTGCAAGCACTGCAAGGCTATTTCCTTGTACAATTGTGGCGTTATCTGCTTGCAAACGTGCTTTATTTTCAGTGAGTAACTGGCTGTTTTGTTTCTCTAATTCAATAAAAGTCACATGATCAGCAAATCGAGAGAGGGCTTCAAACCCCAGTGAGCCACTACCCGCAAAGCAATCAAGGCAACGCGCATCTCGTACAATAGGCATTAGCCAGTTAAATAAGGTTTCTTTAATTCTATCGGTGGTGGGGCGTAAGCCCTCACTATCGCGGACAGGGAGCTTTCTTCCGCGCCATTTTCCACCGATGATACGTATTTGACCGATTGATGCACTTTGTGGTTTTTTTGCCATAATATCCATTGCTGCTCAATGTAACTGAGCGTCGAAAAATTGATGTTATACTCGCCATACCTCAAGTTGTAGCACTTTTCGTTAAGGTAGAGTGACTACGTTCATGCGCACTAGTGACATAGTGTTCTATGCGTCTAGTGATTGGTTCATCAGTTGCCTAGCCGCACCCTGAATTATTGAGAGTATATCTATTGTAGCGCGTCATTTTCACAGTTTTTACTTAAAAAATCAGATTAAATTGTCATGATTTTTCTTTCAGATATGTGTTGCAGCGCGATGAAATGATAGACTGCATGTAATTTTATTGCGATTTAATTATTAAGCGCCATGTTTTTACCGCGAGGAGTGTAGTGGCTGATGGCTAAAGACAAGAAAAAAGGCTTTTTCTCATGGTTGGGTTTTGGTCGTAAAGACGAAAAAGAGACCCAACAGCAAGAAGCAGAACAACAAAAAATAGATGCTGCTAAAGCGAATGAGCTGCAACAACAAGATAATGAAGCTGCCATCAAAGCAGCTGAAGATGAAGCCGAGCGCCAGTATCAAGAGAAGCAAGCGCAAGAGCAAGCGGCAATTAAGGCAGCTGAAGAAGAGGCGGAGCGCTTACATCAAGCACAGCAAGCTGAGTTAAAAGCAGCTCAAGAAGAAGCTGAACGCCAACGTCAAGCAGAGCTGGCGGCTGAGAAAGCCGCGCAAGAACAAGCGGAACGTGATCGCCAAGCCGCGGAAGCGGCGCGTGTAGCAGAAGAAGCCGAGCGTCAACGTCAAGCAGAGCTGGCAGCAGCGAAAGCCGCAGCAGAGCAAGCCGAACGTGATCGTCAAGCCGCGGAAGCGGCGCGTGTAGCAGAAGAAGCTGAACGTCAACGTCAAGCAGAGCTGGCGGCAGCGAAAGCCGCAGCAGAGCAAGCGGAACGTGATCGCCAAGCTGCGGAAGCAGCGCGTGTAGCAGAAGAAGAAGCTGAACGTCAACGTCAAGCAGAGCTGGCAGCAGCGAAAGCCGCAGCAGAGCAAGCGGAACGTGATCGCCAAGCCGCGGAAGCAGCGCGTGTAGCAGAAGAAGCTGAACATCAACGTCAAGCAGAGCTGGCAGCAGCGAAAGCCGCAGCAGAGCAAGCCGAACGTGATCGCCAAGCTGCGGAAGCGGCGCGTGTAGCGGAAGAAGAAGCTGAACGCCAACGTCAAGCAGAGCAGGCAGCAGCGAAAGCCGCAGCAGAGCAAGCGGAACGTGATCGCCAAGCCGCAGAAGCGGCGCGTGTAGCGGAAGAAGCCGAGCGTCAACGTCAAGCAGAGCTGGCGGCAGCGAAAGCCGCAGCAGAGCAAGCGGAACGTGATCGCCAAGCCGCGGAAGCGGCACGTGTAGCGGAAGAGGAAGCCGAGCGCCAACGTCAAGCAGAGCTGGCGGCAGCGAAAGCCGCAGCAGAGCAAGCGGAACGTGACCGCCAAGCCGCGGAAGCGGCGCGTGTAGCGGAAGAAGAAGCTGAACGCCAACGCCAAGCTGTGGAACAAGCTGAGCTTGAAGCGCAAGAAATTGTTGCATTACGCGATGAAGTTCTCAGTGAACAAACCGAAGAGGAAGAGCCTAAGCAAGTTGAACAAGAGAAACCGAAAAAAGAAGGTTTCTTTAGTCGTTTGAAAAAAGGTTTATTAAAAACTCGTCAAAATTTAGGTTCAGGTTTCCTTGGTTTATTCACGGGGAAAAAAATTGATGATGATCTGTTTGATGAATTAGAAGAACAGCTGTTGATCGCCGATGTTGGCGTTGAAACTACGCGCAAGATCATTGATAACCTAACTGCACATGCAAGTCGTAAAGATTTAAAAAATGCAGAAGCGTTATATGGTCGTCTGCGTGAAGAAATGTCTGATATTTTAGCAGGTGCGGACAAACCGCTGGTTATTGAAGACAAGAAACCCTATGTTATTCTTATGGTTGGGGTTAATGGTGTGGGTAAAACAACCACCATTGGTAAATTAGCTCGCCAGTATCAGTCAGAAGGGAAAAGCGTCATGTTAGCGGCTGGAGACACTTTCCGTGCTGCGGCGGTTGAGCAATTACAAGTATGGGGTGAGCGTAATCAGATCCCTGTTGTCGCTCAACATACGGGTGCCGATCCTGCATCTGTGATTTTTGATGCCATTCAATCTGCACAAGCAAAAGGTGTGGATGTTCTTATCGCTGATACCGCAGGTCGCTTGCAAAACAAAGCGCACTTGATGGAAGAATTGAAAAAAATCGTCCGAGTCATGAAGAAACTGGACGAAGAAGCGCCGCATGAAATCATGCTAACCTTAGATGCAAGTACTGGACAAAATGCTGTCAGTCAGGCGAAACTTTTTAATGATGCTGTAGGTCTGACAGGTATTACATTGACTAAGCTCGATGGTACAGCAAAAGGTGGGGTTATCTTCTCTATTGCTGATCAATTCGGTATTCCTATTCGTTATATCGGTATTGGTGAGGGAATTGAAGATTTGCGCCCATTTAAAGCAGACGACTTTATCGAGGCTCTATTTGCCCGAGAGGAATAATTTTCGATGATCCGCTTTGAACATGTCAGTAAAGCTTATCGTGGTGGCCGGCAGGCTCTTCAGGGGGTAGATTTTCATCTGCAACCGGGAGAGATGGCTTTTTTAACTGGGCACTCAGGTGCCGGTAAAAGTACGCTACTCAAACTCATTTGTGGTATTGAGCGCCCAAGTGCAGGGCATATACTGTTTAATGGTCATGATATCAGTCGATTGAAAAATCGGGAGATCCCTTTCTTGCGCAGGCAAATTGGGATGATTTTTCAAGATCATCACCTGCTATTTGATAGAACAGTTTATGACAACGTCGCGATGCCATTGATTATTTCAGGGGCGAGTTCAGAAGATATTCGTCGCCGAGTTTCGGCGGCTTTGGACAAAGTTGGTTTGCTTGATAAAGCAAAAAACCTGCCAATACAATTATCTGGCGGTGAGCAACAACGTGTTGGTATTGCCCGTGCGGTAGTCAATAAACCAACGATGTTATTAGCGGATGAACCAACGGGTAACCTTGATGGCGAATTGTCTGAGGGGATCATGCGTTTGTTTGAAGAGTTCAATCGTGTTGGTGTAACGGTGCTCATGGCGACTCATGATATTGCATTGATTGAGCGACGTAACTGCCGTGTACTGACCCTGAGTGAAGGAAGAATGGTCGGAGGTCAACATGGCTAAAAATGTACGCAAAGGTAGACCAGAAAGGCCAATGCAGTCAAAAACCAAAGCGTTGAAAGGTGGCTGGCGTGAGCAATGGCGTTATGCATGGTTAAATACGATTGCGGATATGCTAAGACAGCCTCTAGCGACCTTTTTGACGGTTATGGTAATTGCAATTTCTTTAGCTTTACCAAGTCTTTGTTACATTGTTTGGAAAAACGTTGCTCAAGCAGCAAACCAATGGTATCCGACGCCTCAGCTTACTGTTTATTTAGATAAATCCCTTGATGAGCAAGGTGGGCAAAATGTGGTTAATCAACTGCAAGCCCTTGATGGGGTTGAAAGCGTAAACTACTTGTCACGTGATCAAGCGATGAGCGAGTTCCGTAGTTGGTCGGGTTTTAGTACCGCACTTGATATGTTAGAAGAAAACCCATTACCTGCTGTGGCAATCATTACACCAAAAATTGATTTTCAAAGCTCAGAGGTGTTAACCACCTTACGTGACCGAGTCGGTCAGGTTAGTGGAATTGAAGAAGTACGCATGGATGACAGCTGGTTCTCTCGACTTGCGGCGTTGACTCAGTTGGTTGGGCAAATTGCGACGGTGATTGGTATTTTAATGATTGTGTCGCTATTCCTTGTTATTGGTAATAGTGTACGTTTAAATATTTTTGCCCGTCGAGATACCATTAATGTTATGAAACTCATCGGTGCGACAGATGGATTTATTATGCGGCCATTCCTACATGGTGGCTTGCTAATGGGGGCACTTGGTGCAGTGATCTCCCTGATTATGTCAGCGCTATTGGTTTGGAAGTTATCCGATGTTGTGACCCAAGTTGCTAGTGTCTTTGGCACACAATTCCATATCGAAGGACTGCTATGGGAAGAATCATTATTGGTTATTCTTATGTCAGCAATGATTGGTTGGGTGGCCGCGTGGCTAGCAACAGTTCAGCATCTACGCCATTTTACGCCTGAGTAATCATAGTATTATCGGCACAGCGGTCAACTTTACCGACTGTGCCGATAAAAAAACGATATCAGTAGGAACTTTTGAGTTTTAAAAATGTCTGACTTTGACTTGCTGCGATAATAGTAAGTGTCATTTATTTGACTCACTAAAACTGCTAAACTACGTTTCACTAATCTCGTATATCACATCGAATTAATCTCTTTTTTATTATTTTCAATGAGGATCTGAATGACCAAAGACATGCAATCATTAGCACTTGTTCCGCAAGGAAGTATTGAAGCCTATATGCGGGCGGCTAATGCTTATCCTATGCTCACCGCTGAGGAAGAAAAGGAACTTGCTGAACGGCTGCATTACCATGGTGATCTGGATGCGGCAAAACAACTGATCCTATCGCACCTGCGTTTTGTGATCCATGTGGCTCGTAGCTACGCAGGCTATGGTTTACCGCAGGCAGATCTCATTCAAGAAGGAAATATTGGCCTGATGAAGGCCGTTCGTCGCTTTAATCCAGAAGTTGGCGTTCGCTTAGTTTCTTTCGCTGTTCATTGGATCAAAGCTGAAATTCATGAATACGTCTTACGTAATTGGCGTATTGTTAAAGTTGCAACCACTAAATCACAACGTAAGCTGTTTTTTAACTTAAGAAAAAACAAAAAACGTCTTGGTTGGTTTAATCAAGATGAAGTAGATATGGTGGCAAAAGAGCTGGGTGTTAGCACAAAAGATGTCCGTGAAATGGAATCCCGTATGTCTGCGCAAGACATGGCATTTGATATGTCAGACGATGATGACAGCGGTGATTTTGGTCAGCCTGTTGCGCCTGTGCTGTACTTGCAAGATAAGTCGTCGGATTTTGCAGGTTCTATCGAAGAAGATAACTGGGAAAGCCATGCGACAGATCGCCTTGCAGATGCTTTAGATTCATTAGACGAACGTAGCCAAGACATCATTCGCGCGCGTTGGTTGGATGATGATAATAAAACGACGTTACAAGAACTGGCTGACAAATATGGTGTTTCCGCTGAACGTGTCCGCCAGCTAGAAAAAAACGCAATGAAAAAATTGCGTGCTGCTATGGAAGATGACGAAGAAGACGAATACTAATCTTCTTTTAATCTATCTACTCCTGCATTTATTGTTACCAATCACTATGGTGCAATAAATGCAGAAATTATTTATGACTCACTATATAGCTCTAGGGGTAATCCATCAGGATCAGCAAAAAAGGTAAATCTTTTTTGTGTATAGGGATCCACTCGTGGTGCTTCACAAGCCACATCATGTTGGCGCAAATAATCAATCCACTTATCAAGATCATCAACGCTAAACGCCAAATGACGTAAGCCACAAGCTTCGGGGTAACTTGGACGTGGTGGTGGCGTTGGAAAACTAAACAATTCAATTTGATACTGATTATCTAGTGCTAAATCGGCCTTCCACGAATCAGACTCTACTCGATAATGTTCTTCCAATAAATGCATACCTAAGATCTGGCAATAAAAATGTTTACTCAATGCGTAATCAGAAGCAATGATGGCAACATGATGGATCCGTTTTAGTTTCATCTAATTAAACTCGCTTTTCCCATTGATTTTCATTTGCTGTTTCCGTAAAGCCGCAGGCTAATAAAAACGGTATGAGTATATTTTTATTTGTATCGGTAACGTCTTCTAAACTAAACAGCCAATGCGTGACTTGGGGCTGTTGTCGACAAATTTCATCCAGCAAATAAAGCCCTACACCACGACGGCGGGTGATCTCACGTATTAAAAAGTGGCTAATAATTCCTTGTTGGTGGTTAATTTGCACTTTTGCAGCACCAAGTAGGCGATCATTAAAACGCGCCGCATAGATTTTTTGTTCTGATTTAAGCAGATCATCGACGTGATTTCGGGTCTGGTCTGTCCAGATTTTGTACAGGTCAAGATATTGTTGTTCAGTAGGATCCACCAAAGGAATTATTGTCAGTTTCATGATATTTGTAGCTGTTTCCCCGTTCATTTTTCAGTCACACCTGCCGACAGAGTGATCTGTAACCGATTTTTAGATTTTAGAGTTAAAAATTTGGCTTGAAGAGATCTTCCGAGTTTAGCTCGGATTTATTTAAATTTAACTAGAATATAACACTAGCATTTAGCCAAAAACTACCGATTAACATTAGATTTTTATTCTGCTTATAACGTAATTATCTATCATATCCATTTGCTATTTAGCATATTTATCTTGTTTAATGTTATGAAATATATGGTCTTATTGGCTATGCATTGAAATATAAAGTATAGATTAATACCAATTATAATAATCTACAACAAATCAAACACAAACACGCAGAATCATGCGGAACCATAAAGATGGGGACGGACGAATGAAACAAATGAATAAAGCATTATTAGCGGGATGTATTGCGATGGCATTTAGCCAAGCGGTATGGGCTAAAGAAATTAAAATCGCGGTTGTTGGTGCTATGTCAGGTCCTGTTGCTCAATATGGCGATATGGAATTTACAGGGGCACGCCAAGCGGTTGCTGATATCAATGCAAAAGGCGGTATTAATGGCGATACCTTAGTTGCGGTGGAATATGACGACGCATGTGACCCAAAACAAGCGGTCGCCGTGGCAAACAAAGTTATCAACGATGGTATCCGCTATGTTATCGGTCACCTGTGCTCTTCTTCAACACAGCCAGCATCTGATATCTATGAAGATGAAGGCGTTATCATGATCACCCCTGCTGCGACTAATGCTGATTTAACCACGCGTGGTTATCAAATGATCATGCGTACTACGGGTTTGGATTCAGACCAAGGACCAACAGCGGCGAAATATATAATGGATCAAGTCAAACCTAAACGTATTGCGGTCGTTCATGATAAACAACAGTACGGTGAAGGCTTAGCGCGCTCTGTGCGCGAAAACTTGAACAAAGCAGGTGTCAAAGAAGTCATGTTTGAAGGTGTGACCGCAGGTGATAAAGACTTCTCTGCGTTAGTTGCGAAATTGAAAAAAGAGAACGTGGATTTCGTCTACTTTGGTGGTTACTACCCAGAAATGGGGCAAATTTTACGCCAAGCAAAACAATCAGGTCTGAATATTCGTTTTATGGGACCTGAAGGTGTTGGTAACTCATCACTGTCGAATATTGCCGGCGAAGCCTCTGAGGGCATGTTAGTGACGCTGCCTAAACGCTACGATCAAGTACCAACAAACCAACCGATTGTTGATGCGATCAAAGCTAAAAAAGAAGATCCAACCGGTCCATTCGTTTGGACAACGTATGCAGCAATCCAAGGTCTGACAACGGCAATGGAGCGTACGGGGAGCCGTGAACCAGAAGATTTGGCTAAAGATCTAAAAGCCAATCCTGTTGATACTGTAATGGGAACATTGACTTGGCAGCCTAATGGGGACTTGAAAGGTTTTGAGTTTGGTGTATTCGAATGGCATGCAGATGGCACATCCACTGCGGTGAAGTAATCTTACTATTCAGGCGCTAACCGGAAGTGAGCTATGCTGCTTCCGGTTTCTGCACTCTGTTTAGGGATAGTAGTATGAAAGGATAGCCTTATGTCAGATCAAATTCTTTATTTTATCCAACAGTTCCTTAATGGCTTAACACTAGGCAGTACCTATGCGCTGATTGCCATCGGCTATACTATGGTTTATGGCATTATAGGTATGATTAACTTTGCGCATGGCGAAGTGTACATGATAGGTAGCTATGTTTCGTTTATTGTGATCGCCGGCCTGATGATGTTAGGGATTGATGTTGGATGGATCCTCATCGCTGCGGCATTTGTGGCAGCAATTGTTGTTTCAAGTTCTTATGGCTGGAGTATTGAGCGTGTCGCTTATCGGCCAGTTCGCCATTCAAAAAGACTAATAGCGCTGATCTCCGCGATCGGGATGTCAATTTTCCTACAAAACTACGTCAGCCTATCTCAAGGCTCCCGTGATCTCGCACTACCGAGTTTGATCACAGGGCAATGGGTATTAGGTGAAAGTGATGGTTTCGAAGCGACCATTAGCAAAATGCAGCTGACTATTTGGGTTGTGACTTTGCTAGCCATGTTAGCGCTAACGGTATTTATTCGTTATTCACGGATGGGTAGGGCATGCCGCGCATGTGCTGAAGATTTAAAAATGGCGAGTTTGCTAGGAATTAACACCGATCGCGTCATTTCTTTAACCTTTGTCATCGGTGCAGCAATGGCTGCTGTTGCGGGTGTATTATTGGGGCAATTTTATGGTGTTATCAACCCATACATTGGGTTTATGGCTGGAATGAAAGCCTTTACCGCTGCGGTACTGGGTGGAATTGGGAGTATCCCTGGCGCCATGTTAGGTGGTCTGATCCTCGGTGTTGCTGAGGCGATGACATCGGCTTATTTAAGCACTGAATATAAAGACGTTGTGTCATTTGGGTTATTAATTGGTGTGCTGTTGATCATGCCAACCGGCATTCTGGGTCGTCCGGAGGTCGAAAAAGTATGAGAAAAGAAAATTGGATTAATGCCATTGTTGCTTCGGTGATGTTCTTCATCTTAGCGGTTTTTATGATGGGGTTACAGCTTACCCTTGATGGTACTAAGCTCGTGGTGTCTAGCGCTGATTCGGTTCGTTGGAATTGGATATTTGCGGGTATTGCGGTGATTTTTATTTTCCAGCTAGTCCGACCCTCATTAACCAAAGTATGGCAAGGTGTCCCTAAAAAATCATGGGCAATACCAGATTTTGATGGCTCTACGGCAAGGCAAAAGATTCTGGCTGTTGTTATTATTATTGCTGCAATTATTTGGCCATTCATTGTTTCTCGTGGCAGTGTGGATATAGCTACCTTAACATTAATCTATGTAATGTTAGGTTTGGGGCTAAACGTGGTGGTGGGTCTTTCGGGTCTGTTGGTTTTAGGTTATGCAGGTTTCTATGCCATCGGCGCCTATACATTTGCGTTATTAAATCATTATTACGGTTTTGGCTTCTGGGAAAGTTTACCTATTGCAGGGTTAACCGCAGCATTAGCGGGTTTTTTGCTAGGATTCCCAGTGCTGCGATTACGGGGAGATTATTTGGCGATTGTAACCCTAGGTTTTGGTGAAATTGTGCGTATTTTATTGCTCAATAATACTGAAATTACTGGGGGGCCAAATGGGATCAGCCAACTGCCTAAACCCACCTTTTTCGGTTTAGAATTTAGTCGTAACGCAAAAGACGGTTGGGACACTTTCCACAATTTCTTTGGTCTTGATTACAATGCGGGCGATCGCATTATTTTCTTGTATTTCGTTGCGCTATTATTGGTAGTGTTAACGTTATTTGTGATTAACCGTTTACTGCGTATGCCATTAGGGCGTGCTTGGGAAGCTCTGCGAGAAGATGAGATAGCTTGCCGTTCTTTAGGTTTATCACCCACAAAAATTAAACTGACCGCATTCACTATCAGTGCTGCCTTTGCTGGTTTTGCAGGCACGCTATTTGCCGCTCGCCAAGGGTTTATCAGCCCTGAGTCATTCACTTTTGTTGAATCTGCATTTGTATTAGCGATCGTTGTTCTTGGCGGTATGGGATCGCAAACCTCAGTAATATTAGCTGCGATCATATTAGTCGTCTCAAGAGAGATGATGCGTGATCTGAATGCCTACAGCATGTTGTTGTTGGGGGCTCTAATGGTCTTAATGATGATTTGGCGCCCTCAAGGGCTATTGCCAATGAAACGTCGTCAAATGAAATTGAAGAATACAGAACAATTAGTGGATCAGGGGGAAAAAGTATGACCCCTCTATTACAAGTTAATGGTTTGTCGATGCGCTTTGGCGGCTTATTGGCAGTGAATAACGTGGAATTGACGTTAAATCAAGGCGAAATCGTCTCTTTGATTGGCCCGAACGGTGCTGGTAAAACCACTATTTTCAACTGCTTAACCGGTTTTTATAAACCGACTAGCGGCTCGATTATTTATCGTGAAAAACATTTGGAAGGCTTATCGGGGCAGGCAATTGCTCGTCTGGGGGTGATCAGAACCTTTCAACATGTTCGCTTATTTAAAGAAATGACGGTGATTGAAAACCTATTAGTCGCGCAGCATCAACATTTGAAAAGTGGTATTTTTTCTGGCTTATTAAAGACACCTGCATTTCGTCGAGCAGAATCAGAAGCGATTGATAATGCCGTTAAATGGCTTGAACGCGTTAATCTATTACAGTTTGCTAACCGTCAAGCAGGTAACTTAGCATATGGTCAGCAACGTCGCTTAGAGATCGCTCGTTGCATGGTGACTCGCCCTGAAATTTTGATGTTAGATGAGCCTGCGGCAGGTTTGAATCCAAAAGAAACCAACGATCTGGATGAATTAATTGCTGAATTACGTTCACATCATCAAGTTTCTATTTTATTGATTGAGCATGATATGAAGTTGGTGATGGGGATTTCAGATCGTATTTATGTGGTTAATCAGGGAACACCACTGGCGAATGGAACGCCTGAGCAAATCCGTCAGCACCCTGATGTTATCAAAGCTTATTTGGGGGAGGCTTACTAATGTTAGAGTTTAAACAAGTTTCTGCCCATTATGGAAAAATCCAAGCCTTACATCAGGTCAGTTTGAATATTCAAAAAGGCGAAATTGTCACCCTGATCGGTGCTAATGGCGCAGGGAAAACCACTCTGCTAAGTACATTATGTGGTGATCCACGCGCCTCTGAAGGGCAGATCCTTTATCGAGATGTGGATATTACTCAGTTGCCTACAGCAAAAATTATGCGTGAAGATATTGCGATTGTGCCTGAAGGGCGACGTGTATTTTCACGAATGACGGTTGAAGAGAATTTGGCGATGGGCGGTTTTTTTGCTAATCGTCAGCAATATCAGCAACGTATTGAACGTGTGTATACGCTATTCCCTCGTTTATACGAACGTCGTAGTCAGCGTTCAGGAACCATGTCAGGGGGCGAACAACAGATGTTGGCGATTGGTCGTGCACTGATGAGCCAACCTGAATTGCTGTTGCTTGATGAGCCATCATTGGGGCTAGCCCCGATCATTATCATGCAAATCTTCGATACTATTTTGCAATTACGTGAGGAAGGTATGACGATCTTTCTGGTTGAGCAAAATGCAAATCAGGCATTGAAATTAGCGGATAGGGGCTATGTACTTGAAAATGGGCATATTGTACTGGAAGATAGTGGTAAAGCATTACTGGCGAATGAAGCGGTAAGAAGTGCTTATTTAGGTGGTTAATCATTAAGAGAAGGGCATTAATGTAAAATATATTAATGTCCTTTGAAAAATATTATCATGAATTCGTTGAACTGTATTTTTTTGTTATTACGAATGCTAGTTGATCTTTTTTATCATGATTTTCTAAAAACAGTCCATCTTTACCTTTAATGAAAAATGTTTTTCTTATTATTGAAACCGTCATCCCTTTTAATATTTCGCCATCCTCCTTTTTTATTAGCCTGATTGTTTTTTTGGCAGTGACAATGCAATGCCCTTGCATGGTTTTTTCTATAAAAATTAAAGGTCGTTTAATACTTTGTTCATTATCCATCATGCTATTACTAATAACATAATTATCATTTTTGATGAGTGGTTGTAATGCAATCAATGGATCTGCTGTAAAACCTTGGTGAGCAAATTGAGATATAAATTGTGCATTTCTACGTCCAAACTCTGCGGTAAGAAGTTTTGCATCTACAAGTTTATAGGGTTCTGGTTGTCGATATGGTGTATATAGAAAATAATCCATTCGATGAAGATCAAGGTTGAATTGTTTAGATAATTTAGAGTCATAAATGAATCCATTTTTTGGGTTTTTAAGATCTAAATCTTCACCAGTTTTTATCTCATTTTCTGAAGGTATAAATTTCTCATATTCTTTTTTTATCATTATTGACGTTGTATTTTTATCATGAAATATCTCTTTTTTATATGAGTCTGGTAATTTGAAATGCCTTTCAATAAAATTAACATTCGCTTTTCTGTCAGATTTAAATCTAATTCCATTTATAAACAATATTAGTTTTTTCCATATGGAATTATTATTATTTTGAATATTATTAACAGAGCTAATGAATGAGGTTGATCCACAAACCGGTTTTTTTAATCTATTAGAATTAATGGCCGGATTGGAACATGTTACTGGAATGGTTATTGTCATAGCAAGCTCACCTATTTATTTAATTCTTTTAGATGCATATATACCTTAAATACCACCACTAAAATTGTATAAATAGATACTTTTACCGCCATTTAAATCACAAAAAGACAACTGGCTATACTCACTGGCGATAATATCTGGTCACTTTTAATTGTGAAGCAGTTCTCATTTCAGCTATTTGCTTGTTTCTACAGATTAAATCAATTGTATATACATCTTCTTTTGAATAAATAGCAAGTTACCCATTGTTGTATAGGTACACTCCCTCCTTTCTATCTAATTTTTGTACAAAAATTAAAATTTAAATGTATATACTTTGTGAATTAAATGTATATATATTTAGAGTCAGATGAGTAACAACACAGATTATGATGATAATAAAATTAGGCGCTAAAAAGTTTAACTGATTGAATTTTAATTAATTAACTAAAGATGGCTACTCAGTTATCAGTCAGTGAAAAAATAATGACTAATCATAAATATCATTGATTGTTGTAAAAAAGTTAAATTGAATGAAAGGGGATAGCAGATGTTAAACCGTACAGACTCTACACGTATTATTCGTGCTCCGCATGGTAGCGAGAAGACCTGCAAAAGCTGGCTGACAGAAGCAGTTTACCGCATGATCCAAAACAACTTAGACCCCGACGTGGCTGAGCATCCACAAAGTTTAGTGGTGTACGGTGGTATTGGTCGTGCAGCGCGTGATTGGCAATGTTATGACAAAATCCTAGAGGTTCTGAAAACTCTCGAAGACGATCAGACCTTATTGGTGCAATCAGGTAAGCCTGTCGGTGTCTTTCCCACTCATCCAGATGCACCCCGTGTATTAATCGCTAACTCAAACATTGTTCCACATTGGGCAAATTGGGATCATTTTAATGAGTTAGATAAAAAAGGCTTGATGATGTATGGCCAAATGACTGCGGGATCGTGGATCTATATTGGCTCACAGGGCATCGTTCAAGGCACCTATGAAACTTTCGTTTCTTTAGCAAAACAACATTTTAATGGCAACCCAGCAGGCCGTTGGATCTTAACCGGTGGATTAGGAGGCATGGGCGGTGCACAGCCTTTAGCCGCAACTATGGCCGGTTTTAGCATGATCGCGGTTGAATGCGATGAAAGCCGCATCGATTTCCGTTTAAGAACTCGTTATGTCGACAAAAAAGCCACTTCATTAGATGAAGCGTTGCAATATATCGAGGAAGCAAAGCGTGATGGTAAGCCTGTATCCGTTGGTTTATTAGGCAATGCTGCTGATGTATACAGCGAATTGGTGAAACGCAATATCACCCCTGATTCGGTGACAGATCAGACAAGTGCGCATGATCCTGTTCATGGCTACCTACCACAAGGTTGGACACTGCAACAATGGCGTGAAAAGCAGCAAACAGCACCAAATGAAGTGACAAAAGCAGCGAAAAAAAGTATGGCAGTGCAGGTTGATGCCATGTTGACCATGCAACAACGTGGTTCAGCGGCTTTCGATTATGGCAACAATATTCGTCAAATGGCAAAAGATGAAGGTATCTCCAATGCCTTTGATTTCCCAGGTTTTGTTCCTGCTTATATTCGCCCTCTATTTTGTGAAGGTATCGGACCGTTCCGTTGGGTCGCACTTTCAGGGGATCCTGAAGATATCTATAAAACAGATCAAAAAGTTAAAGAACTGATCCCCGATGATAAGCATCTACATAACTGGCTGGATATGGCTCGTGAGCGGATCGCATTCCAAGGCTTACCAGCTCGTATTTGTTGGGTAGGGCTCAAAGATCGCGAAAGGTTAGGTCGTGCATTTAACCAAATGGTGAAAAATGGCGAACTAAAAGGTCCGATTGTCATTGGTCGAGATCACCTAGATTCAGGCTCTGTAGCGAGTCCACATCGCGAAACGGAAGCCATGAAAGATGGCTCTGATGCCGTGTCTGACTGGCCACTGCTGAACGCGCTACTGAATACCGCGGGTGGTGCGACATGGGTGAGTTTGCATCATGGTGGTGGTGTCGGTATGGGCTTTTCACAGCATGCCGGTGTCGTCATTGTTTGTGATGGTACCGATGCGGCAGATAAACGCTTAGCCCGCGTTTTACATAATGACCCAGCGACAGGGGTTATGCGTCATGCTGATGCAGGCTATGACATCGCAATCAACTGTGCAAAACAGCAGGGTTTAAATCTACCCATGGTCAAGTAATGTCTTTTGCCGACCAAGTAATTGGTCGGCCTTATTTATAAGGATTTCTGTATGAATATGCAGCTACAGCAAAAAAGGCAAGGGCCACTGTCAGGGATCAAAGTGATTGATTTAAGTCGTGTACTAGCTGGACCCTATTGCACAGGTATGATGGCCGATCTCGGTGCCGAAGTGATAAAGATCGAGGTTCCTGACCACGGTGATGATAGCCGTCATCTAGGTCCTTTTATTGATGGAGAAAGCGTTTATTACGGTTTGATCAACCGAGGTAAGCGTAGCATTGAGCTCGATCTGAAGTCTGATGCTGATCGTGAGATCCTTTACCAACTGGTCAAAGAAAGCGATGTGGTGGTTGAAAATTTTCGACCGGGGGTGACGGCGAGACTCGGGATCGATTTTGAGAGCTTAAAACAACATAATCCCACGTTAATTTACGCCAGTATTTCTGGTTTTGGCCAAGATAGCCCATTAGCCAATTATCCCGCTTATGACATCGTAGCACAGGCCATGTCAGGGCTGATGAGTGTGACAGGTTTCCCACAAACAGGTCCTACACGCAGCGGTGAATCAATAGGAGATGTTTGTGCAGGCATGTTCGCGTCTTGGGCGATCAGCAGTGCTTTGTTCGCTCGGGAAGCCCACCAAGAAAGTGCGCAATATATTGATGTAGCAATGGTTGATGTATTGCTAAGTATGCAGCTAACAGGCTTATCTAACTTATTTGCCAATGGTGAGGCACCTAGCTTAGTCGGTAATCGTCATCCAGTTTCAACGCCTTTTGATACCTATCAGGCGCAAGATGGCTTAGTCGTCATAGCCATTGCCAGTGAAAAATTATTTCAGCGTTTCTGTGAATGTATGGGACAGCCAACATTACGTGATGATCCTCGTTATAAAGACGACCCAACCAGAACGATTTATCACGCTGATTTACGTAAAGAAATAGAACAATGGACAGCGCAAAAAACAGTAGAGCAAGTTTGTGATTTATTGTTAAACGCAGGCGTACCTGCATCGCCGATCCATAACTTACAGCAGGCGACACAAAGTGAGCATGCAAAAGTTCGCCAAATTCTTATCGATCTCAATGATGGCGGTACCCCGTTAATTTCTCAGCCTGTTTTCTTCAATGGACGTAAACCTCATGTGATGCAAAGAGCACCACATTTAGGAGAAGCTAATCAGGTTTATAAGCCGTCAACAATAACAACGAAAAATGCGGAGACAATACAATGAGCTTTCAAATTGATGAAACAGAACAAGCCATTGTCGATGCTGTGGAAAAAGTTTGCCGAGATGTTTTGCAAGCGAACGCACAGCGTTATGACGAAACAGAAACTTTTTGTGCAGAAAGCTTATCTGCTTTAGGTGAAATGGGA
The DNA here is from genome assembly GCF_033550225.1 of Providencia sp. 2023EL-00965. Lineage (NCBI taxonomy): Bacteria > Pseudomonadati > Pseudomonadota > Gammaproteobacteria > Enterobacterales > Morganellaceae > Providencia > Providencia sp. 2023EL-00965. Next base: position 80,038 of record NZ_JAWUEH010000009.1, read on the forward strand.
TGCTGGGGAATTAACTTACCGGAGCAATACGGTGGTTTTGGTATTGGTAGCATTGCGATGAGTATGATTGTTGAAGCCGTTGCTGCTGCATGTGCATCAACATCATCAGCACTGACTGCGCATTTTCTTGCAACGGACTCTATCTTAATCGGTGGGACTGAAGAGCAAAAACAATATTGGTTACCCAAAGCAGCCAGTGGTGAGCTATTAGGTGCATTTGGCTTAACTGAACCCGCAGCAGGTTCAAACCCAGCAGATATGCGTACTATTGCAACACGTGAAAATGGCGGCTGGCGAATTCGTGGTAATAAACACTATATTACCAATGCCAAAGAAGCTGATTTTATTGTGTTATATGCCAAAACAGACCCTGAAGCAGGAGCTCGTGGTATCAGTGCATTTATGATCCCAAAAGGCACTGAAGGTGTTGAGTTTTCTTCCCCTGAAAAAACCATGGGACTACGTGGTAGCACAATCTATGAATTAGCCCTGAATTGTTGGTTACCTGAATCTGCATTATTAGGTGAAGAAAATAAAGGTTTCCATACTGCAATGGAAGTATTGGATAAAGGGCGTGTGGAGGTTGCTGCAACGTCATTAGGTATTGCCCGAGCAGCGATGGAATGTGCTCTGGGGTGGGTCAAAGAACGTCAAATTGGCAAAAAGCCATTAGCAGCCTATCAAGGAACACAATGGCGCCTCGCAGATATGCATACCCAGTTGGAGGCAGCAAGAATGTTGACTTGGAATGCCGCTGAACGCCGTGATACAGGGGAGCGTTTTAGTTTGCAATCGGCGACGGCAAAATTATTTGCCGCAGAATGTGCCGGCTTTGTCACTGATGCTGCATTACAACTGCATGGCGGCTATGGCTATATTCGCGATCTGCCTCTAGAACGCTATGTTCGTGATGCAAGAATTTTACGAATTTTTGAAGGTACCTCGGAAATTCAAAAAATTATTATCTCACGTGCGGTTTTAGATGCCGTTTAATAATTAAATATCACGCATTGATGGGTGGACAGGCACCCATCAATGAGAAGTTGAGCTGCAATCACGATCATGGAATTAAAAACACAACAACAATCAGGTTTAAGAATGTATTTCAATTTTTAATGGCGGGTGATCTCTATCAATAACAATACCCGACTTAATGTCTAACGGCTGCACCCTACAGCATCCATGATGACAAATTGGTTCATTCTTTAAGCCAGCCTTGCTTAAAGAGGAGTTACCATGACAGTTTCAAACAATATAATCGCAGATAAAAAAAGCCGGCAGGACAACGTTCCCCTAATAGAAGCTCGTTCGATTGATTACATTCCTGAATCTGAGCGCCATGGCACGTTATCAAGCCAATTTACCCTTTGGTTTGGGGCAAACCTACAGATCACCGCCATTGTCACAGGGGCACTTGCTGTGGTTTTAGGTGGAGACGTGTTTTGGTCTTTGATTGGTTTATTTATTGGCCAGTTGCTTGGTGGGGCAGTTATGGCTTTGCATGCGGTGCAAGGGCCTAAGCTGGGCTTGCCACAAATGATTTCCAGTCGTGTGCAGTTTGGTGTGTATGGTGCGGTGATCCCTATCTTACTGGTTTGCATGATGTACGTAGGTTTCTCTGCGAGTGGGACTGTATTAGCAGGGCAAGCCGTTGGGCAGTTACTTCATGTTAGTGACTGGATTGGTATTTTGATTTTTGGCGCAGTGATCATCGCCATTACTATCTGTGGTTATCGTATCATTCACATATTGGGCAAAGTGGCGAGTGTAGTTGGGGTGATCGCATTCTTTTATTTGTTCTTCCGCCTTTTCTACATGAATGATGTTTCCGTGTTACTTGAAAATCGTCATTTTAGTTGGACCAATTTCTTATTGGCGATGTCATTGTCTGCATCATGGCAAATTGCATTTGGCCCTTATGTGGCTGACTATTCACGCTATTTACCTACAAAAACCCCCACTATTAAAGCTTTCCTTGCGGTAGGTTCAGGAACGGTGATCGGGACTCAAGCTTCGATGATCCTTGGTGTATTTGCAGCAGCGCTAGCAGGAAGCCAATTTGCAGGCCATGAAGTGGCTTATATTGTTGGATTAGGTAGTACAGGTTTGATTGCAGCACTACTCTATATCAGCATCTTTTTCGGTAAAGTGACTATTACAGCGTTAAATGCCTATGGCAGCTTTATGTCGATGGCCGCTATATTTTGTGGTTTCCGAGGTAAACAGCAAATTTCACGTGGGCAAAGGCTATTTTTCATCATACTGATGGTGAGTTTCTCAACTCTCTTAGGTCTTGCTGGCCAGCACTCCTTCTTAAAATTATTTTCTGCTTTCTTATTATTCTTACTGGCATTTTTTACACCTTGGAGTGCTATCAACCTTGTTGATTACTATTGGGTAACCAAAGGTCGCTATGATGTACCTCAATTATCAAACCCAAATGGCCGTTATGGACGTTGGAACAAAGTGGGCATTATCACCTATGTGGTTGGGGTCTTGATCCAATTACCTTTTATCGCAACAGGTTTCTATACAGGGCCATTAGTTGAAACGTTAGGAGGCGTTGATATTTCATGGATTGTTGGCTTAGTGGCAACCAGTATTATCTATTATGTGGCGATTAAAATATGGCCAATGTCAGTCGCGGATCGCTTGATATTGCCATCTACTCATTAATTAACAAAATAATATAAGTATTTCATAAAGTTAAAAAAATCGGCGAGTGGATTAGCAGTGATTTATTCACTGCTAAGGCTCCCCTCAGCCTAAAAAACCTCTTCTGGCAGAGAGCATTAGGAGTAATTATGAAAATTTTAGTGGCTGTTAAAAGAGTTATTGATCACAACGTTAAAGTGCGTGTGAAAGCAGATGGTTCGGGTGTTGAATTAGCGAATGTCAAAATGGCGATCAATCCTTTTGATGAAATTGCGGTGGAAGAAGCGGTTCGCCTTAAAGAAGCTGGAAAAGCGAGTGAAGTCGTTGTGGTCTCCATTGGTGATATTAGTTCACAGGATACATTACGTAGTGCAATGGCGATTGGTGCTGATCGTGCAATCTTAATTCAGAGACCCAATGATTTGGTATTAGATCCGTTGGATATCGCTCGATTATTGCAACAAGTCGTCATAACAGAGCAACCTGATTTAATTCTCCTTGGTAAACAAGCTATTGATAACGATTGTAACCAAACAGGGCAAATGCTATCGGCATTGTTGAAATGTGGTCAGGCAACCTTTGCCTCTTCAATTGAAATCGAAGGAGCGCTATTGCAGGTAACGCGCGAAATAGATGGTGGCCTAGAAACATTGTCTTTATCACTACCTGCGGTAGTAACAACCGATTTACGTTTAAACGAGCCGCGCTATGCAACGTTACCAAACATTATGAAGGCAAAGAAGAAACCATTAGAGATACAACCGATTTCAGAGATGGATTTTACCCCCTTAAATCAAGTGAAAACATTAACCGTGACTGAGCCGAAAAAGCGCGTAGGCCAATGCACATTATTTAATGACATCAATGCATTAGTGAATGAATTACAAGCAAAAAACGTTTTCTAGTAAGGGGAATACTATGAGTCAATTATCTGTACTTGTTGTGGTCGAACATGACAACCAAACAATTAAATCATCAACCTACCATAGCGTGAATGCGGCAACGCAAATTCTATCGGGTCAGGGCCAGCTGCATCTGTTAGTTGCAGGTAGCGAATGTGCGAAAGTGGCTGAACAGGCTGCAACCATTGATGGTGTGGGAAAAGTAATTGTGATTGATAGTCATGAATTACAGCACCAGTTAGCGGAAACCATTACAGAGGCAGTGATAGCGGTTGCGAAAGATTATAGTCATATACTATTTCCTGCGACGACATACGGTAAAAATATCGCGCCACGTGTTGCTGCGACACTCGGTATTGCACAAATTTCTGATATTACAGAAGTGATTGATACACAAACGTATGTGCGCCCAATCTATGCAGGTAATGCATTAGCTACAGTACAAAATAATGGGCAACAAGTGGTACTCACGATCCGTAGTTCTGCTTTTCCAGCAACAAGTCACTCACAAAATAAAGCTGTTATTGAAAACTATACCGTTGGTCAATTTAACCCACTATCGCAGTTAAAAAGTCAGTCGTTAACACAAGTTAGCCGAGCAGAACTCAGCTCCGCCAAAATTGTGATATCAGGGGGGAGGGGATTAAGCTCAGGCGAAAACTTTGCCTTGATTGAAACCATTGCCGATAAACTGGGTGCCGCGGTGGGGGCATCAAGAGCGGCAGTTGACGCGGGTTATGTGCCAAATGACTATCAAGTTGGGCAAACAGGCAAAATTGTTGCCCCTGATCTGTATATCGCGGTCGGTATTTCAGGCGCGATTCAACATATAGCAGGAATGAAAGAGAGCAAAGTGATCGTGGCAATTAACAGCGATCCTGAAGCGCCTATTTTCCAAGTTGCTGATTATGGCATTGTTGGTGATCTGTTTGAGATCTTGCCTGAATTTGATAAAGCATTGGCCTAAGAGGAATTGATTATGGCTATCGACAATAGTGTCAATGTTAACGAGGCTCCAGAGCGGGAATCGATGGAATTTGATGTCCTGATTGTCGGTGGTGGACCTGCGGGATTATCGGCGGCGATCCGACTAAAGCAGCTCGCTGTAGAAAATAACCAAGAGATATCAGTTTGCTTAATTGATAAGGGTGCTGAAGTTGGTGCACACATTTTATCAGGGGCGGTTATTGATCCTCGTGCATTAGATGAATTGCTACCAAACTGGCAACAGCTTGTTGCCAGTGAATTAACTGAGGTCACTCAGGATAGTTTTCTACTACTAAAAGAACATAAGGCGAGCCGCTTACCTTTGGCTTTACTACCTGCGAGTTTAAAAAATAGCGGTAATTTAATTGGTAGCCTTGGGCAGGTTTGTGCTGCGCTGGCAACGCACGCTGAACAATTGGGGGTTGATGTTTTTGCCGGTTTTGCTGCGACAGACATTTTATACGATGAATCGGGTGCCGTTGTTGGTGTCACTACTGGCGATATGGGGTTGGATAAATCGGGAAATCCAACGCCTATGTATCAACCAGGGATGAATTTACTGGCAAAAATGACCTTATTTGCCGAAGGCTGCCGTGGGCAGTTAGGGAAACAACTCATTGAACGTTTCGATTTAGCAGAAGGTCGTGGGAAGCAAACCTATGGGCTTGGTATAAAAGAAATCTGGCAAATACCCAAAGAACAACATCAGGCAGGGCTGGTGGTTCACTCTATTGGCTGGCCCCTAGATAACCATACTTATGGTGGCGGCTTTGCATATCATTATGGTGACAACCTTGTCGCGGTTGGTTTGGTGGTTGGACTCAATTATGAAAACCCTTATTTGTCACCTTTTGATGAATTTCAGCGTCTAAAAACGCATCCATCATTTAGTGCTTTTTTACGTGGTGGCGAGCGGGTGAGCTATGGTGCGCGAACCCTTGTTGCTGGTGGCTTAACGGCACTACCTGAATTAAGTTTCCCTGGTGGTGCGTTGATTGGTGATGATGCTGGGTTTCTGAATGCCGCACGTATCAAGGGGAGTCATTGTGCTGTGAAAAGTGGTTCATTAGCTGCTGAAGCATTGTTGGCATCGATTGACCATGAATCGATAGATTATGACAAATTTAATCTGCAATACCGGCAAAAATTTGAGCAGAGTTGGTTATATCGTGAATTATATCAAACCCGTAATTTTAAGCCTTACATGAAAAAAGGGTTATATATAGGTTCTTTATTATTCGGTGCTGAACAATTGCTATTAAAAGGGCGCACACCATGGACGCTGAAACTAAAACAGGCAGACCATCAATGCTTGAAAGAGGCTAAATATTTCCAGCCGATCGTGTATCCAAAACCTGATGGCATTTTAACGTTTGATAAACCCTCTTCGGTTTTTTTATCTAATACTAACCATGAAGAGCAGCAACCTTGTCACTTGAAATTACAAGATGATGATGTACCAATAACTGTCAATTTATCGATGTATTCAGCACCTGAAACGCGTTATTGCCCCGCGGGGGTATATGAAATTATTCAGGAACAAGAACAACCCAAATTGCAAATTAATGCGCAAAACTGCCTGCACTGTAAGGCGTGTGATATTAAAGACCCAACACAAAATATCTGTTGGACGGCGCCTCAAGGGGGGGAAGGCCCTATTTATCAAGGGATGTAACGACTTTGTTGTGATGTGTAATTGTGCTTGATTTTATCAGTCGCTTTGGGGCATTTAATTATTTGCCCCATTTTTTTACTCGAAATTAAGGGTTTTCAATACGTGAATGGAGTTTTAATTTATAACGTGAGCCTGCGGTTATCATATTGACATAACTAATTAGTGCAGTCCCTGTCCACGTGCGGCGGCTGAGTTGTAAGCAAGGAGAACCTTCTTTAATTGATAGCGAATGCGCGATAGTTTTGGTTGCTAATGCGGCTTCAATAGTATGCTCCATCTCACTGACAGGGAAATGTCGTTGTAAATAGCCACTAGGGGTTTCTGTATCCCCAAAATGTTGTTTAACGAAATCAGGTGCGATGGCGTGATTGACGTAACGCTCTTCCAGCATTAATGGGATGTCATTTTCAAAATGCAGTACTTTACAATAACCGACATCACTCCCTTCTCTTACACCAAGCTGTAAAGCGATCTCGGCTGAAGCAGTAATGACTTTTAATTGTAATTGATGACCACTATATTTATTACCACTTAATGATATTTCATCAAATATATCAAATGCTTTAGTTACCGGTAGCTCATGCTTTTGCGTAGCAACAAACGTCCCTTTACCAGCGATACGGCTGAGGATACCTTTTTGGCTCAATTCAGAGATAGCTTTATTCACCGTCATGCGGCTTACATTAAACTGTGCGCAGAGTTCGAGTTCTGTAGGTATCTGCGTTTCAGGTTTAAAAATACCTAAATCAATACTTCGCAGAATGTACGATTGAATTTGCTTGTAAGCTGGTTGTGAATTCATTGTTATTATTTAATTAGTAATAGTATTAGGGAGAACCTATTTATGGCATTCATCGCCGTTGCTCAAGTTTAACAGTAAATACGTTCTTTTCTAGTCACCTCGTATAGATTCGTCATACTTCAAGTTGCAGCGTTGTTGACGATACTGACTCGCGCCAGTCACATACTAGTGTAAGCTCCTAGCGACTCACCCACTTGTCGCCTAGCTGCACCTCGAATTATTTAGAGTATAGTTAGCAGCACAAATTTTGATAAAACACAGATAGAGAATAATCTGTAATTATCTGAATCATAGTCAATTCCTATTGGGAGGCGAGTATGTTTTGACTATGATGGTGGTGGATCCATCATGCTTCAAGCGGTAGGGGGTTGACTACGCTCAGTTGACTGTTATTTATGCTCCCCACTTATCTTTGCTTGTCGCCCACCTGCAACTCAAATTATTTAGCGCAATAAATTGATAATTAGGATAAGAAAAAATGCGTGCTCAATATTTTAATGTCACGTTAACCCAATGTGACTACAAAAATGTTATCCCAACAGGAATGGTAAGGCTAATTGCATCTGACCTAGTTTTCTTTTTTAATCTTGAAGATTTTAAAAATAGCGATGCTTTTTTAGAGAGCCTAAGCTGCGGCGATGAATTAGTGATCTGCGCTGAAATACTGAATGATGGCAGTTATTGGCTCAAATGGGCATATCATAAAACTAAAGGTTGGATTGAACCTGATAGAAATGTGTCATTCCATAGAGGACTTATCAAAGAATTTCTTTGGGCTTTCGGTCTCTCGGCTTTTGCTGTACTTGCCTATTCCTGCTTTATTTATTCAGATGATAATATGTTGCTGATTGTACTAGGAGCATTTGCTAGCTGTGCCGCTTTAGTTGGTTTTAGTATGGTAACCCTTTTCCTCAAAACCATTTGGGATATCGTTAGCCCGCGTCGAAAATCAATACTAAAAGCACTTGATCAAGTCATTGCAGGGCAATATCAAATCAGTCATGAAAATCCCAAGTTAATTAGCCTATCAGGGATCAAAAATCCTAAGATGAAGCCAATTAAGCCTCAGTTTGTTAATGAGCTAAAAATAGCAGAGGGTGAGTTTCAATCCACACAAGGGAAAGTTAATTTATTTGGTATTCAGCAATATACAGTGATTGGTTATAAAGGCGCACAAACAGTTTTTAATGCCAATTTATTACAAATAGATGGCGAACCTTTCAGTGTCGTGACTCCCGAAAATGAACCTTTGTTTAATAATCACAGTTTATTTATTGCTCAAGGCGATCAAATTGAAATTATTCATAAGAAACTGAATGAAACGGATACAGTGGAGATGGTATTTGGTGTTTTTAATCAACAAGATCATCTAGCATATACCTTAAGTAATGGTGGTAGCCCACAAGAGCGTAGTTTTTATAAAGGATTATGGATATTTACAGCTGCACTGATAGCGCTTTTTGCTATCGCCCTATTAGTAATGAATATAACTGAAGTTATTGAACGAGGTAATCATTGGGATTATTGGGATTGGCTTTATATTTTGGATAATGGTGTTGGATTTATTAGTTTTGCATCTTCAATCACGTTAGGCATTAGTTTTTTAACCGGTTTATGTGTAGCAATCTATTTTTACGTTTCTAAGCGAGGGCGTATGAATTTTATTGCGCAACGTTATTTAAGCTACTTACGCAAAAAAAATGGCCAATCAGATTATGTCACTGAGGTGCGTACATGAATCCATTCCTCAGTAAACGTTTTATTATTTTGACGATCGCATTTATCACTTGTTTAGTTGCAACCATTGCATTTCACTTTCGCGGTAATGCGGCCAGTTGGACATGGGAAAATCAAAAAATTGGCTCGGAAATCGCTAATTTTGATTGGGTTAAAACTTTCCCAACAGATCAGGGAATGTTGATCGTTGTTCAAAGAAGCCAACGTGCAGGTTATTACTCTTATTCACGTTATAATATTCCTTCTCATGATTACAGTTATCAGGTGCTTCTAGCAAATAAAACGGGTATCCACTATATCGGTAAAGGAAATCATAGCTTTTACAATGCAGCATGTAATAAAGCTGAATGCACACTGATCTTTAATGATGGTAGTCGGGTGCTAAACTTAGCTGATTATTCAATAACAGACATGGAACCTTGGCAAGAGCCATATGGTGAACAATATTCAACTTTAATTATAGGGAAGATACTGAATACACCCAATGACCAAACTTATCTAGTGGTGAGTAATAGCGATTTATTTAAAACAACAGATAAAGGCCGTACATGGCAACTTTTTGGTAATGTACGTGACTTAGTTAAATTATATTACCCAGAAGAACTTGTTGATAATTCTCACTTCTTATTTGCTACTCAAAAAAACAAGCTCATCGTTTGGTTTAGTTATGGTAATAATATGGGCTCACTTGAGATCACTATTAATAGCGAAACAGGCAAAATTTTAGGTAATAAATGGCTACCATTGCGGATCAATGAAGTTGAGCAATCACCTAATGGTGATATTTATGCTATTGCCCAAGAACCGTCACGTAAGCTGTTTTCATTATTACAGTTTCAGGATAATGGGGAGTTTTCTGTGGTGACGGAAAATGGCTATAGCCAACTATATGGTTTACAGGTCAGCAACCAAACTGCATTGCTAAATGAGACGTGGCGAGGAGAGCAAGGTTATTTGCTGGTCGATGTGAAAGATAATCAGCTAACACATCGCGCTGAGCTAAATGAGTACGATAAAACCTTTAATAGTGTTGATAATACCTTTATTAAACTAGGTAACAGTTATTTAGATGATGTTGAAATAGCAAATGGTGACTTGGTGAGTCATCAAATAGCTAAATAGTTATTTAACTAAAAATGGGCGTAAGCGCTCGTTTCAGACTGCGGACAAACGTACTGTGTTTGGCAGCAGTGACTAAGATTATTGGCAATAAATTGATTGATTTTCGGCTGACAACACGAAGCGGGAAAAATGCCTTTATCCCGCTTCGTTAACAATTTCAAACGAGTGTAATAACCCGTTGTGACTTACTGAACGCGTTTAGGTAGCAGCATGACCGCTAATGAGGCAACCACAGCCACAATGGCAAAAGCAATAAAATTCCAACTACTAGCGATACCTAGGCTGGCAATATAGGCTCCGAACATAGGGCCTGACATGGCACCTATTCGTGAAAAACTTAATGCCCAACCTGTTGCTGAAGCACGTACATTTGCCGGATAGTAGTTAGCAATATAACCAGTCAGTATTAAGGCGGCAGAAATACTGCCAACTCCTGCAAAAGCCACCAATAGGTAATTCACATAGATATTTTGTTTAAATATAAGTGCTCCTACACCGATTGCGCCTAATAAAAAGAAGAATGAAACAGAACCTCTGACACCGTATCTATCTGCTATTTTTCCTAAAAATAACCCACCAAGTGCCGATGCTAAGCTAAATACAATTAAGAAAGTGAGACTAGAGCCTAAGTTATACCCTTCTTTGCGCATGATAGAAGGTAGCCAAGTATTTAATCCATAAACTAATAACATTCCACAAAATAAAGCCACCCAAAAACAGGTTGTCGCTCGTAAATAACGCCATGCAAAAACCACAGCGACAATATCTTTAATACTTTGCTTTTGCAGATGTTGCTGCACTGGAGCTTGATATTGGATATCTAATTTGTCAGCAAGGGCTTGAGCTTGTGTATGCATTCCTTTATGCGAAAGGTATTCAAGTGACTCAGGTAAGATGCGCGCCATTGGCCAAATCAATAATAAAGGTAAGGCCCCAAATGCAATGACGCTACGCCAGCCAAAATGCTCTAATAACCAAATAGCGACTAATGCTGCGCTTAAAATACCCAGTGAGTAACCTGAATACATAATCCCATAATTAAAAGAACGTTTCTCTGCGGGAGAATATTCGATAGTGAGTGCCGCAGCAACAGGGATCACTCCTCCTAATCCGATACCGCCAATAAAGCGCATTATACCGAAAAACCATGGTGTTGGTGCAAGAGCAGCCCCCAACATAGTGAGTGAAAATAGACAGACACAAATGAGTAGCATACGGCGGCGACCATAAAGCTCACTTAATGTCCCGATGATAAAGGCACCAAAAAACATGCCCACAAGTGCGTAACTGCTTAATGCTCCTAGTTCTAAGGGGGTAAGTGACCATTGTTTATATTCAGCGAGTGTGGGTAATACCGCGCCCATAACGCCAACATCGTACCCCTCAAATAAAATACTCATCCAGCAAACCAATAAAACCTTCATCGTAGTTTTTGGGGTACCGAATGTTGTGACCGCTGGTGATTGTATTGTCATAGTTAGTTATCTCATCGTAAGCGATTAATACCGTTTCAAATGTTTGGATATATCTGTGTTATTAGATTGGAAATGGCACTCTCTACTCTTAACTTTTATATAACAAACTCACAATAAGTGATGTTAAGTAATTGTTGAATTCATGCAGTGAATGGATAAATTATGCATTATTAGGTTTAATAGCCTTACTTTTAGTAAGTGAATAACAAAAGGAAAACTATTTCTCTTTAAGTTAAATTAAAAACAAGGGGTATTTTTATTGATAAATAAATGAATTTTAAATTAATGTATTTGCTGGGTGAATATTAAATTTAATTTTATAAGGTTTAATGAATTATATTAAATGTATTTAACTTTAAATAAATAAAACTATATTGATAATGAAATTAATTTTTGCGATTTTGATAACAATTAAATTTTGGTGGTGCATAAAGAGAATTTGATGCAAAATATAAATGTAACAAATTGATTCCAAGAAAATTCAAATTGAGAATATTATAAATGAATACATCAAGAATGTTAATTCCTTCCGTTTTTATTGCTACAGCATTATTAACCGGATGTGCTAAAGAATCATCACGTTCATTACAAATCGAAAAAGTTACAACATATAATACTCATTATTCAGGCTCTAAAAATTCAATATCAATAGGCAAATTTGACAACCGTTCTAGCTATATGAATGGTATTTTTTCTGATGGGGTTGATCGTTTAGGTAATCAGTCAAAAACGATTTTGATGACTCATCTTCAGCAAACTGGGCGATTCAATGTACTTGACCGCGCTAATATGCAGGAGCTAAAAGAAGAAGCAGGGATTAAAGGCCAAGCACAGCAGCTTAAAGGGGCAACTTATGTCATTACTGGTGATGTCACTGAATTCGGTCGTAAAGAGGTCGGTGATCGCCAATTATTTGGAATTTTAGGCCGTGGAAAATCACAAGTTGCTTATGCAAAAGTTAATTTAAATGTCATCAATGTTCAGACTTCTGAAGTGGTATTTTCTTCACAAGGAGCTGGTGAGTATGAATTATCTAATCGTGAAATTATTGGTTTTGGTAGTACCGCTAGCTATGACTCAACGTTAAATGGCAAGGTTCTTGATTTAGCCATTAGAGAAGCGGTGAATAATCTTGTTACTGGGATTGAAAATGGCGCTTGGCAGCCAGCCAAATAAAATAAAAGGGAATATGATGAAAGCTAAATTATTAGGGATATTTGCCATTATTGCATTAAGTGGTTGCTCAACAGCACCAAAACCGCTTTATAACTGGGATGGTTATCAAAAAACGGTTTATCAATATTATCAACAGACTGAAACAAGTCCACAGCAACAAATCGAAGTATTAAAGAAAAATATTGAGCTCAATAAAACACAGGGTACAGCAGTACCCCCAGGGCTACATGCTCATTTAGGGTTATTGTACAGCTCAACAGGTGCGATTGATCTTGCAATGGCAGAGTTTAATACTGAGAAAGCTTTATTTCCTGAATCAGCTAATTACATGGATTTCTTGATGAAAAATAAAGGGATTAAAAAATGAAACGGATTTTGATCATCAGTAGCTTAGTTATAACATGGTTACTTACGGGTTGTGCTCAGCCAACGAAAATGGATTATACTGCGTTTAATCAAAGCAAGCCCAAAAGCATTTTAGTGTTATTGCCACAAAATAATACCCCTGAAGTACAAGCAAGTCATGGCCTGTTATCACAAACTACATTACCATTAGCAGAGGCCGGTTATTATGTTTTCCCAGTTGCTGTGGTTGAAGAAACTTTTAAACAGAATGGCATGACCAGTGCTGGGGATATTCAAGCGGTTCCTGTCGCCAAGTTACATGAAATTTTTGGCAATGATGCAGTGCTATATTTATCTATTACAGAATATGGGACGAGCTATCAGGTTATTGCGAGTGATACTCGTGTGAGTGCCAGTGCTAAATTGGTTGATGCTCGTACTGGAAAATTGTTATGGAGTGGTTCAGCGACCGCATCAAGCACAGAAAATAACTCATCATCCGGTGGCATCATTGGTGTATTGGTTTCTGCTGTTGTTGAACAAATTGCTAATACCTTGACGGATAAAAGCTATCAAATCGCAGGCATGACAAGCGCTAGATTGCTATCAGCAGGTAAAGTTAATGGTATTTTGTACGGCCCTCGATCGCCAAAATACGGTAAAGACACAGAATAACATTCTTGCAAACGATTAATTAAAAGGAGCTGTACTGGCTCTTTTTAATTTAAATTACCCATTTAATTTTATTTAAGTTTATTTAAACATAAGTGATATTTTATTTTTGTTAATCGATAATGTAGTGGTTCTAATAACAATGTTAAATATAAATTTATTATTGTGATATATATCATACTGTAGTTTGGAAATTAAGTAATAGTGTGATGAATGTACAATATCATGACAATCATGATTAAAGTTTAGACTGGATTGTTATATATATAATAGTAACAGTTGTACTAAATCCTTAATTAAAGGAGTTATAGTATGTTTTTACTAAATAATCTGTTGATATCAAGGGGTTTCTTCTACATGAAGAAATGGTTCAATATCGATATTGCTCTTGCCTTCTTTTTTCCTCAAAAGTAATCCTTTATTTTTCATCGTTAAGATATCGTTAGCTTATTAATCATAAGCCCTAATTTCTATTTTTATTATTTAATGAAAAATTAAAGGTATTATCATGGCCAAAAGAATCGTAGAACCGTTCCGTATTAAAATGGTTGAAAACATCCGTATCCCATCCAGAGAAGAGCGTGAAGTTGCATTAAAAGAAGCTGGTTATAACCCATTCCTATTACCAAGTAGTGCAGTCTATATTGATTTACTCACTGACTCAGGGACTAATGCCATGAGTGACCATCAGTGGGCAGCGATGATCACAGGTGATGAGGCATATGCAGGCTCTCGTAATTATTATGACTTAAAAAATAAAGTCAAAGAGATGTTTGATTACGATTATACCATCCCTGCTCACCAAGGGCGTGGCGCTGAAAATATGCTATTTCCTGTATTATTAAAAGTAAAACAGCAGCAAGGCGGCGCACAAAAACCTGTATTTATTTCCAACTTTCACTTTGATACTACAGCAGCGCATGTTGAATTAAATGGTTGTAAAGCAATTAATATTGTTACTGAAAAAGCATATGATTCAGAAACGTATGATGACTGGAAAGGCAATTTTGATATTCAAAAATTGAAAGAAAATATTGCTAAATATGGGGCTGAGAACATTGTTGCTATTGTTTCGACAGTCACCTGTAATAGTGCTGGTGGGCAACCGGTATCAATGTCTAACCTAAAAGAAGTTTATGAAATTGCTAAACAACATAATATTTTTGTGGTGATGGATTCTGCGCGTTTTTGTGAGAACGCTTATTTTATTAAAGAGCGTGATCCTAAATACAAAAATGCCACAATTAAAGAAATTATATTTGATATGTACAAATATGCTGATGCATTAACAATGTCAGCGAAGAAAGACCCGCTGTTGAATATTGGTGGTTTAGTTGCAATTAAGAACGATGAAAATATTTTTACATTAGCGAGACAGCGCTGTGTACCTATGGAAGGTTTCGTCACTTATGGTGGTTTAGCTGGACGTGATATGGCAGCAATGGTGCAAGGCCTTGAGGAAGGTGCTGGTGAAGAGTATCTCCATTATCGCATAGGGCAGGTTAAATACTTAGGTGACCGTCTACGTGAAGGTGGAATTCCAATTCAATATCCTACAGGTGGTCACGCAGTGTTTGTTGACTGTAAAAAATTAGTCCCGCAAATTCCTGGCGATCAATTTCCTGCTCAAGCAGTGATTAATGCCCTATATCTGGAATCAGGTGTTCGTGCTGTTGAAATTGGCTCATTCTTATTAGGTCGTGATCCAGAAACAGGCAAACAAAAACATGCAGATATGGAATTTATGCGTTTAACTATAGCGAGACGTGTCTATACCAATGATCATATGGATTATATTGCAGATGCATTAATTGGTCTTAAAGATAAATTTGCAACACTGAAAGGACTTGATTTTGAGTATGAGCCACCAGTGTTAAGGCACTTTACTGCTAGATTAAAGCCAATCAAATAATAGGTAATAATTAAAAGGTTCCCGTGCAATGCGGGAGCCTCACCCTTATTTCTAAGGTAAATACCATGAATAATTCGGCAGCGAAGAAAGAACCCTCCATAATGGTAGGGGGCTTTGTGCTCGGTGGCGCTATGATAGGGGCAGGCATGTTTAGTTTGCCAACTATTATGGCAGGAGCATGGTTTATTAATTCAGTTGTTATTCTATTGATTGTTTGTTTTTTTATGTTTCACTCAGGAATATATATTCTTGAATGTATATCAAAATATGGCTCAGGTACTAACTATTTTTTTATATCTAAAGAATTGTTACCTAAATGGGCCTGTTATATCGCGAATGCAGCATTAATATTTGTATTGTATATTTTAATTTATGCTTACATATCAGCAGCAGGTTCTGTCATTAAAGAAGCAGCCTTCATATACGGATTTGATATTAACTTAAGACTAATATTTTTTATCTTCACTTTAATACTGGGTGCGAGTATTTGGTGGAGTGGTATTGGGGCGAGCCGTTTAACATCAATATTTTTATTAATCAAAATAGTATTATTTGTCTTAGCATTCTCAGGACTTTTTTTTATTGTCAAAACGGACTTATTACTGAAATCCCCTGTTGAAGGAGGGCAAACATCATTACTTCCCTTTATTTTCATTATTATTCCTTATGCTATCACTTCGTTTGGATATCATGGGAATGTATGCAGTCTTTATAAACTGTATCATGAGAACGAACGGAAAGTAGTAAAAAGCTGTGTTATCGGATGTTTGCTAGCGTTAGTTCTATACTTTTTATGGATATTGGGTACGATGGGCAATCTACCTAGAACGGAGTTTTTAACCATTATCAATAAAGGTGGTAATCTGGATGCTTTTATTGAATCGCTATATTCTGTGTTGAGTAGCCCACATATTGCCAGCTTCTTACTATGGTTCTCGATTAGTGCCGTATTTTGTTCATTCTTAGGTGTAGCTATTGGCTTATTTGATTATATATTGGCATCTTTGAATTTTCAGGATAACCCATCAGGACGTATGAAATCGGCACTATTATGTTTCTTACCACCATTGATACTTTGTATGTTGTTTCCGAATGGTTTTTTAATTGCGATTGCATATGCAGGAATGGCGGCTTGCATTTGGGCAATTATTTGCCCAGCCATTATGGCACTTAAAGTGAGAGAGCGTTTTCCTGAATCCAAATTTAAAGTTTGGGGAGGAAAAGGCTTAATATATGCAGTGATTGCTTTTGGTGTTGTGGGTATTATTTGCCAATTACTCGCTCAATTTAATTTACTACCGATATACCGTTAACTTTTCAATGTTATTATAGCTAACTGGTAAAGGCACAGCGCTGTTTACTGTGCCTTTTTTCTAGAATATAAGATTGATAAAAAATAAATCGCGTATGTGGAATTAGATTTTTATTATAAGTTGTAAAGTTTTTATCTAAAAATTTCCCACAACAGTAAAAGCTATCATAGCTTCTGAATATTTATTGATATGTTATGTCTACCTGCTTAATAAAGTTTTCTGCGTCATTCATTGCTTGTTCTTGAGTGGCAGACTGTGTAATGACGTACCCTAAGCGGCCGTAACTATCTTTTAGTGGCCCAACTTCTATTGGTGTAGGAACAAAATTAAACAGTAAAGGCTGATTGAATAAGAAATTAGGTTTAATACGATTAATCACACCCGATTTACCCGAGGTTAAAAAGCGAATCGATGCATAATGTTTTTCTTTTTTTAGTTGAGGAACATACTCCATGTCTTTTACACACTGAGATAAATAGCAGTGTACTAGGTCGAATCCTGTTGCGATTTCACATAACTTATCAATCATACCTCCAGCGACCCGTGGATTAATTTCAATTAGCTTAACAACATCATTTTGTAATTTAAACTCAACGTGTGCCACGGTATGAGATAGTCCAATATGGTTGAGCCAACTGATTAGTGTTGTTTTAATTTTAGCGAATAGGGGGAACTCACAAGGGAAATCATGACCTATTTCGACGGAATATTGGCCTGTTGTTGTATGTTTTTTAGTAATGCCAAGTATTTCCCATCGATTTTTCTTAGTATCCCAATAGGCTTCAGCGCTATATTCATCACCTTGAATAAACTCTTCTATAAGATAATCTGAAGATAATTCATAGCCACGCTGATTAATCCGACATGCCGTTATCGCTTGGATAGCACTGGATAGCTCTATCGGTGTGTGGCAAATAGCCACTTTATTACTTCCACTATCGTCACAAGGTTTTACCACTAATGGAAATGAGAGGTTTGAAATATTTATCTTATCCTTAATACTAACAACGCTATAATTAAAACCTTGATGATATTGGCTTAGGATCCTACGAGTTTCTTGCTTGTATCGACATGCAATTAAAGATTTGATGGTGGGAGAAGGTAGATCTAATGCATGAGAAGCTGCCGCCGCAGTGATTAATCGGTAGTCATCAAATGCTACAATACCGTGAGTTTTATACTTCATCGCATGATAAATAACTGAAGCAAGGTTATCGGTATTCAGCTCAACAACATGATCAACAAATTGCAATGGGTTGTCCGCAATCTGTTCATAAAAGGTTTTCTCTTTAGTAAATAATATTGTTTGATAGCCAATTTCTTTGGCTATCTTTATTGCCTTCACACCAGTTCCTGATAGATTACACTCCAGAAATATAATCGTTTTCATTACGTTTCCTTTTAGTTAGCAAGCCTTCAATACAAAATAAAAAAATAAGGATTAAAAATGAGCAAAATGGAATGAGAAAGTGTAGTTGGTAGGAGTTTGCAATAATTCCCATATAAGCCCCAAGCGATTCTGCTAATCCCCAAAAAAATATGCAGATAGATAGTGATAATTTTTTGTTTTTAAAAGGGCATTTATCTATCGATAAGCTATTGTTATATGGACTCCAAATCAGTTCACTCAATGTAAATAACACGATCAATAAATACATACTTAATGCTGATTGAAAGTTAAATATTAATAGCAAAACAGAGACGACTATTAAGCTCAATTTATAGATGAAAATTTGAAGATCAGTACGTTGGACTGATAGTAAAGAGGTCGATTTTATCTGTAAAAATATAATGATAGCGGCATTTAAGGCAAATAGAGATGAAACGGAGACATAGCGAATAGTCTCGTTATTATTGACTTCAAAATGGAAGGCGAGATTTCTTAATATCAAGCCGATCATGAAGAAAGATATTGAACTATAGCAAACAAATACTATCCACTCCGCAAAAGTAGAAAGCGCTTTTTCTTCATTTTGGGAGTTTACTTTACTCTGTTTTATATTCTGCAAGGTGCATGAATAAAGTGATGAGGCTAACATGACAGCAGCAGGAAGCATGATAATTCCTGAGTAGAAGCCATGATAAAACCACTCACCTATTACACCACCAATGGCAGATGAAATATTGACAGCAACATTAAGTAAAGAAAAGTTTTTGACGCGTTCTGAATGGTTATTATTTTCTGCGATAAAAAGGCTAGTGCATACATTGGCGATAGAAAAACCGGCACCAATGATAGCAGAAGCTAGGAGTAGAAATGAAAAGCTATTAATGACATAAATAGATAATATAGCAACTGAAGCCATAAGATAGCTAAGTATTAAAGTCAGTTTATAACCTATATAGTCAATAATATAATGTGTGAATAATGAACATGCACGACTAATGAATAAGAATATAAATAAAATAATAGCAACATTGCTTTCTATCATATTTTTATAGTTAATCAAGTAAATAGAATAAAATGGCAAGAAACTATAAAATGATATTCCAGAAAAAAAACGTGACGTGATTATTTTATTTATCATATAAACTCTTTATATTTATGTATCTTTTCAAAGATCGACTTTAAGCGCGTGAGCATCTCTTTATTAATATTAGAGCTCGTGACGAAACGGACAGTATTCGATGTCCATGCTGTAGCTAATACTCCATATGTTTTAAGTTTTCTAACCAGATTATCTGCATTGCGGCTTTTTATCATCACAATATTAGTTTCAACTGGATGAGTAAGTTGGCAGTATTGGGAACAAATTGCGCCTAAATATTGAGCATTCATATTGTCATTTTCGAGCCTAGCAGAATAGTCTTTTAATTTATTTAATGCAATGGCAGCCATCAGCCCTGATTGATGTAGTGCTCCGCCATACCATTTCCTTACTTTTTTGGCTTTATCAATATCGGTTTTTCTTCCTACAAGAAGCGAGCCAAAAGGAGCACCGATCCCTTTAGAGAGACAAATATTCAATATATCAACATGTTCAGTATATTTGTCAGGTGAAATACCAATAGCGATACACGCATTCAAAACCCGAGCACCATCTAAAAATAAGTGCATATTTTTTTTATTACATAACATTTTTAAATGGCATATTTCATCCAATGGAAACACTAACCCACCATAGGTATTAATACTGCTTTCGATTGAAATAATTTTAGGTGTGGCATATAAATCTGACCAGCGAGCTTTATTATTAATCGCATTTAATACATCTTCGGTTGTTAATATTCCATGTTTAGAACGTACGTTATTGATAACTAAACCACTCAATGCAGAGGTTTGTGATGACTCAAAAAAACACACATGATAGCCGGCCTCAGTAATGAGTTCATCACCTGGATTTGATAAAACGTTCAAACCAATTTGGTTACTCATTGTTCCAGAAGGCATAAACAACGCGCTTTCTTTACCGAAAAGGTCAGCAATTTTAAATTCAAGCATCTTAACGTAACGATCTTCATCGTAGCAGTCATCACTAATGTAATCATAGTTAATGTTGAGTAGATCTTTGGGTTGTAATCTTGTCAATGTATCACTTCTGAGGTCTATTAAATCCATAGATAATTGCATCCCTAATTGTTTTATATTTAATTGTTTCGTGTGTACACTCTCACTTATAATAGGGATAGATTATTTTTATAAATTTATAAATAATATTTTTACAAAACAAGTTTTTATTTTTTATAACAATCGTAATTGTGAGCGGTATCATAATTTATGATTATTAAAGATAATGCTAAATAAAAATATTTTAATTACTTGAATGTACTAATGAAATGACAATTAAATTTTTTATTTTAATTGTCATTTCATATAACTAAAAACTATCTAGATAATTTGATAAAAGGCTAATGTAGTAAAGCTTATCGAATAAAAGTATCATGCATTTTTATTTGTGTTTGTGTTTCTTATCATCAAATTAGACTGTAGGTATGATATATCTTATTGAAGTAGGGGAAAGAACAGTTTAAATGTCATTAGTCAATTTTTTGTTTATTTTTGGCTTAGAGCATCATAAACTGAGTCACCAACTCAAGCTATACCTTAGGTTGGTTTAACTAAGTACTAGAGCTAGTAAATATATTACCATTGGTATGAGTAGTGTCGTTCTTCAAAGTAATTTTATGGCTATACACTATGCAGCACATATCAGTCCCTTTCTATAAATATATTAAATTAATTGATGTGTTTTTTTGTCGTAATAGCCAAAACATTATTGATTAAGATAGTAATATGTAAAACTAGCAGAGCTGATTTGTTATATTTAGTTGAATGGCTAGGCACCTATCATAAATTAATCATGGCTATATTGGTCAACAGTAATTAACACTTCAGTTTCTGAATCATCACGAAGAATTCGAGCTTGGCCAAATGCCTGTAAATTTTCTCCCTTAATTTTTAAATTCCAGCAATGAACTAGTTTCTCCGCTACTATAATAGTCTCTTCATATTCTAATATATCAAAAACGCTACTAATATCGACTAAATTAAGCCAAAATTGAGTTTTTTCTTTACTTATTCCAGAAGATAGGTGTTCATCATATTTTCTCTGTGAAAAGAGATTATCAATAAATAGCATGTTATCAACAACCTTAAATGTTGGTGAAATAATTTCTATCATCGAAAATATTAGGTCTTCAGGTATGTTAGTATGATTGTAAATTATATGTACATAACCAAAGTGGTCTAATTTTTCACCAGTTTCTTTGTTTTTAAAATTACTAATTGAAAATTTCACTATTATCTCAACTTAAACATTAATGGAATTTATTGTAAAAAACAAACATATATACTGATTGTTTTACTTTCAAGAAAAGTGACCTTTATAAATTTTATATTTTTAAAATATTCCGTTGAAAAACAGTTAATATATTTAGAGTCTAATAAATATGCTATTTTGTTTCTGTATAAAAATCATTTAATATAATCACTTCACCTAGTTGGTAATGTTTTAGATTGATTTCCTTTAATATATAATGTCATCTTTTTCTTCCCAATCATTTAGTCTCTTAACCAATAAAAAATTATCATCTTCGGCGTAATCGATGAGATTAATTATTCCAATATAATCACCTGAAATTAGTAATAATATTTTATTTGCCTCTGTTAGATTGATACAGTTATAGTTTTTTATCATGTTTTTATTTATGATAATCTATTGGTCACATTATACCGTTTATCATCAAAATGCCAATCATTATATATAGAATGTTATTAATTTTTTATCTTTATCTGGGGTTATTTTTATCATAGATTATGAGTGTTATTTCAATACTCATGGAGTATTTGAAATTTAAATGGATTAAAAAAAGAAAAATATTCCTGTTTTTTTATCTAATGCTGTGTTCGACAATTCTAAAATTGATTTAATTATATCTTTATTCTCTTTATTTATCATGCTTTTGAGAATTTCATTTAAAATTTCTATTTTATTCATATCATACAGGCTTTCATCTTCATAATCATCTATATTTAACCCTAAATTATAATTGATTACTTCAAATAATTTTATTTTACTTAGGGTATTTAGTTGGCTATCACTCAACTCTAGTTCTAGTAGATCACCATCAATAGATTCATTATAATCCAATCTATGCATTGCTTCTTTAGAAAGAGGAACTGTTATAGTTTTCATTATGTTGATTCTTATCATTATATTTTATATTTAATTAAATTACACTTAGATAATAAATCATTATTAACCCCTTCACTTATAAACAGGTTATCACCATCTTCAATAATGCTTATTCCTCCCATATTAGTTTCAAAAAAAATTCCCAGACTGTAATCTAAATTGTTAATCAATCTGTATTGATGAATACTTATTAACTTGCATTCTTTATATTTTTCCAGTTGACTATTCTCAGTAATTGGATATGAGAATGAGTCCTGTAATTTCACGGTTGAGCTACATTTAGGTTCTGTTTCTTTTTTAATGAATTCAAGCATCCCTTCGCCTATAGTAAGTGAAAACCAGTTGACATTATCAAATTCTATAAAAAGAACGAGGTTTGATGCTGCTAACTCACCGTTCATATAAAAAGACATGCTTCTGAAGTTAGTCATCCTATTATTTATCATAAGTTAATCCTTATTAAAACCTTGATAATTTTATTGTAGTTAGCGTATTTGTAGTGATATTTTACTTCGTGAAAATATAAATTTATAAAGTTATCATCTAGTTAAAGATAGGGTAAAATTACATTCCCTTGCTACCTGCTCTACTTTAATAATATTATTCAACTCTGTAAAGTTTATTAACGTATCTTTTATTGTCTGTGTAGTTTTTCTTAGATACATTAATGTACTTATTTTTTATAGATTTCGTTAAGTGATAGCTCTGTATAATCATCATTTTCAGATGCTAAATAATTTTCACCTTTATATATAAAATTCCATACATAAATATAAAAATTACGAGCTGTTATACCGTCAGGTAACTCTAATTGAGGCGTACCTGTATAGTAACAATCCTTTAATTCTTTTTCTGAGTAGTATGTTATTGCATACTTAAAACTATTCTTAAAACGGATTTGATACTTTAATGGTAAAATATCTATATATGGTTTCAGTATTTTACCAACAATTAAATCAATGCTCGAAGGATTGTTCAAATTCAGTTTCAATAATAATTCATCTTCATTCGGTCCACCATCAAGGGGAGCCCAAAACCCAGATATATACCATCTACTAATCTTTATTTTTTTCATGTGATTTTATTCCAAAAATGCCATGTGTTTTTACTGTTTTTATAAAAACTGTCTATTGATTTTTGCGAAACTTCTTTAATAAATTTAGATAAACAGTATTTGAAGCTATCATCTTTAGCTATAGTCTTTTTTTAATGATTTCTAATAGACGGAACTATTTACCTAAGTTCTCTCTATGTTTATTTCGCAAGTGACTATTGTAATAGTAATGTCAGTTATAGAATGTTTTTCAAGGAATTAGTTCCATAGCAATATTTATCTCCTCAACTAACTCGTAGTAATTATAGGCATTACCTAAATAAACAGGATTTTCCCAATCAAAATGTTTTATTAAATATATAATGAAATAGCCATCTATTTCAAAATCATTACTCCAGCCTATATCTAAAATATAGTTATTAGGAAACTCCACTTGCAGCATGTCTTCTCTTAATTTTATCAGATGTTCTGCAAAATCTGTTTTTTCATCAAAAAATAAATCACCAAATGTTTTTTTTCCATTTTTTGACTTGAAATCAATAAGTTTCACTTTATTTTCCTATATTTATAATCATTAATACTCTTTGGATGAGATTAAACAGTTACGCTGTAAGTGTTCATCAGTGAGCACTATATTACTTCGTTTGGGTTGTATCAAACAAAGCATTCGCTGGTGTTGTGCAGAACATATTGCCAATTGAATCACGCGTTGAACAACCCGCAGATATCAACCCTTGGTTTTTTCCTGTAAGTTTCAAATAAATTAAATTAGCCATTCAGTATTACCTTTTTTCATATTTAACATGGGGTTTAAAATATTCGATTTCATTTAAATATGAAATGGAGATAGTCTCAATTTACTTCGATTACATACCAATCTGTAACCCATGAGGACTATTCACCATAACTGACAGAACTGAACATCACAGATTTTGAGTATTTTTGTCCCCCCTGTAATACCTAATGCAGAATGAAAATACTTTTTTCATTAACGGGGTAGATTAATGGCTACCTTCATTTGGAACATCTGATATGGCCGCGGGCAAAGATGTCGTTGAGAAGGTCAGAGCTGCAATTTACCTAAGTAGCCAAGGCAAAGGCTAAAGTCGTAAACTAAAAATTAAGTATTAAAAAAGCACTTCTTGAAAAACAAGAAGTGCCTTTAAAAACACTGCATTAACCGACTAGGATTAGTTCATGCCGTATTTTTTCAGTTTCTTACGCAGAGTACCGCGGTTGATACCCATCATCAGGGCTGCACGGGTCTGGTTTCCACGGGTATATTGCATAACCATGTCCAACAAAGGCTGCTCTACCTCAGCCAATACCAGCTCATATAAATCATTAACATCTTGATTGTTTAATTGAGCAAAATAGTTCTTCAGTGCTTGCTTAACTGAATCACGCAATGGTTTTTGAGTTACTTGATCTTGTGAATTTACAGTAGCAACGGTTAGTACGTCAGAATTTACGCGTTGTTCGAACATAGTTCTGTCAGCTCTTATCTTTATTTACGCAAAATATTCAAAAAATGCTTCCAACACCTCCAGCTGTTCGCTGGCGTCCTCAATGGCGTTGAATGAGCGCCGGAACTGGTCATCAGGTGCATGTTCTTGCAAATACCAAGAAACATGTTTACGCGCTATACGGGCTCCTTTGCCTTGACCGTAAAAGTCGTGCAACTCCTGTACATGCGCTATCATAATGCGTTTCACTTCTGCCATTGGCATCGGTGGTAACATTTCACCTGTGTCCAGATAATGCTGGATTTCCCGAAAGATCCAGGGTCTTCCCTGAGCTGCTCGTCCTACCATCAGGGCATCCGCCCCTGTGTAATCCAATACAGCTCTGGCTTTTAGCGGGTCAGTAATGTCGCCATTGGCAATAACCGGTATGGCAACAGTCTGCTTAACTGCCCGTATATTGTCGTACTCAGCTTCGCCATTAAACAAACAGGCTCGAGTCCTACCGTGAATGGTCAGTGCTTGAATACCACAATCTTCGGCCAATTTGGCAATATCTATACAGTTACGTTCTTCAGGTGACCAGCCTGTGCGGATCTTCAACGTGACAGGGACATCGACTGCTTTGACTACCGTAGACAAGATGGATTGCACCAAGTCGGGATAACGTAGCAGCGCTGAACCTGCAAGCTTACGATTCACTTTTTTAGCTGGACAGCCCATGTTGATATCGATAATTTGTGCGCCACTCTCAACATTAATCTGAGCTGCGGCTGCCATTTCATCGGGATCATTGCCAGCTATTTGAACGGAACGCACCCCCGGTTCATCGCGATGGATCATTCTCAGTCTTGATTTGTCGGTCTTCCAAACCTGTGGGTTGGATGAGAGCATTTCTGAGACCGTCATACCCGCACCCATGTCATAACAAAGCGACCTAAATGGTCGATCTGTAATGCCTGCCATGGGGGCAGCAATAAGACAGTTTCGCAACTGATATTGTCCGATTCGCATAACTAAAGGGGGCCATACTGTGACTGCAAGGGCGCGTATATTACGCATTTTTTTCGAGATATGAAAGGACAAACTTTGAGCAAACCGTTATTTATCACTAACTTTTTTATCTTGATTTTTTCAAAATACAATTATTAGTGTTTAATAACAATCAGTTAGATGATTTTGTAAAAAAATCACTAAATTCGCCGTTAGCCTGTTCAAATCCCAAACAGGATAGAATATCACCAGCAGTTGAACAATATTTGAGCTATACGATAATCTATTCCTGCTTTAATTTCAAAGAAATTATTCACTGATTTTTATTATAAATTTGCTAAAAATGCTTGACACCAGTGATGCGACACCATTCGTCTTTCTCTGCGATTGGGTCGATTGCAAACTGTTCACGGTAAGCATCTGCAACGCCTTCTGCTTGGGTTGCTAATACACCTGAAAGCCCCAGTAAGCCACCTGAATGAGGCAGTACGCTGATCATTGGGGCTAGTTCGCGTAATGGGCCTGCTAAGATATTAGCGACCACCACATCCGCTTGTAGCTCTTTTGGTTGGTCTTTAGGTAAATAGAGTGATAAACGATCAGAAACCCCATTACGTTCAGCATTATCGCGGCTAGCAAGTATTGCTTGTGGATCAATGTCGATCCCAATTGCTTGTGCGGCGCCTAATTTCAGCGCCGCAATGGCTAGAATACCGGAACCACAGCCAAAATCGATCACTGTTTTGCCTTCGAGATCTAATCCATCTAACCATTCTAAGCATAAGGAGGTGGTCGGGTGAGTACCTGTACCAAATGCTAGGCCAGGATCTAACATTACATTGACCGCGTTAGGATCTGGCACATCACGCCAGCTTGGGCAGATCCATAAACGTTGTCCAAAGCGCATTGGGTGGAAATTATCCATCCACTCTCTTTCCCAATCTTTATCTTCAAGTTGTTCGATCTTGTGGATAAAGCCTGTTTCAAGCAGTGGGCTATTCTCTAATTGCGCTACGACTATTGCCATATCTGTTTCGGCATCATAGAGACCAATCACATCGGTATCACCCCATAAACGCGTCTCGCCCGGTAAGGGTTCGAATACTGGGGTATCATGGCTGTCTTGAAAAGTGACTGAAACCGCGCCACTTTCAATCAATTCATCACCAAGTGCTTCAGCCTGCTGGCCAGTAGAGTTAAGTCGTAGTTGTATCCAAGGCATAGTTAATCTCTTTTACTTAATTGCTTGCGGGCGTAGCCTGCTCATTGGCTGCCGATTGTACTGGATTTTTACCGAAAAGATTACCAATTATAAAGGCAATCAGGCTAAATAGCAGTGAAGGAACAATTGCATGGAAGCCCATTAATTCAATTTTGAATGAGGCTAATAATGCATAGCTCACACCACCGATGACCATACCACTGATGGCGCCTTTACTATTCGCTTTTTCCCAATAGAGACCTAAAACTAATGGCCATAAGAAGACGGCTTCGAGGCCACCAAATGCTAATAGATTTAGCCAAATAATCATTTGCGGTGGATCCCATGCGGCAATTAGCAATAGTGCGCCCAGTATTAATGTTGAAAAACTGGAAATACGTGACAATCTTTTTTCATTATGAATTTGCTTTGGTGCACTGCTGAGATAAATATCTTTGACGATAGTCGCTGATGATTGGAGTAACTGTGCGTTAATCGTCGACATAATTGCAGCCATGGGGGCGGCTAAGAAAATACCAGCAGCAAATGGGGGTAATACTTGCACCATTAAGGTTGGGATCACTTGGTCAGGGATCGTCAGGTCAGGTAGGATGGCACGGCCTAGCGCTCCCGCAAAGTGCATACCAAACATGAGCACAGCCATCACGATGGTGCCAAGTATAATTCCACGATGAACGGCTTTGCTGTCTTTATAGGAAATACAACGCACTGCGGTATGCGGTAAGCCAATTACCCCAAAGCAGACTAAAATCCAAAAAGAGGCAAGGAATGGGCCACTTAAAATATCATCAGCACCTTCAACAGAAACTAATTTAGGGTCGATAGTGTGAATTTTTTCCACGGCAGCGCCCAGTCCACCTGCATGATAGATAATAGCTACCAGTAAAATGACAGTGCCTAGTAGCATCACTAACCCTTGCAGTGCATCATTAAGCACACTGGCTCGGAAACCACCGATTGCGGTATATAACGCAATGGAGACACCAAAAATCAGCAGACCATAGGTATACGGAATACCTGCGGCGGTTTCCAGTAATCTCGCTCCACCAATAAATTGTACTGTCATTGCGCCAAAGAAAGCGATTAGTAAGCTAATACTGGCAAACCAAACGAGAAAGCGGCTTTGATAACGTGCATACAGCATGTCATTCAAGGTCACGGCATTATAACGTCTAGCTAGAATCGCAAATTTTTTGCCGAGTACGCCAAGGGATAACCAAATTGCAGGTAGCTGGATCATCGCCAGTAGTACCCAACCTAAGCCATATTTGTAGGCAGCGCCGGGACCACCAATAAACGAGCTGGCGCTAACATAGGTTGCGGTAATGGTCATGGCGAGCACAAACCCACCCATGGAGCGATTTCCTAAGAAATATTCATTAAGAAACTCACCTTTGGTTCGTTTACGGTATGCGTATACAGATAGCAAAAAAACCAGTACTAAGTAACCAATTAGAGGTAGCAAAACTTCAGTTTGCATCTTTATCCTCCAAAGGAATCTCTTTAAAAATGATTTTGACCATCATGATACATAACAAAATAAAGATGATAGGTAAGATCAGGCACGACCATTCAAACCACAATGGCAGGCCCGTCACACCAATGGTATTACTTGGAAGATAGGCACAGATCACCCAACCAATAAGATAGGCAAGAGTGAGATAGAGTGACCAGCGAGCTTCCTTATTTGATTGAAGAAAACGCTTATCCATACGTATTTCCCCCTCATAAAATAAAAATAATCAGGGATTGTACGATAAACCTAGGGGGGAGTGTAAAAAAAAACGGTCGATACTCGTGATACTTCAAGATGTAGTGCATTGGGGGTAGGTAGATTAACGACGTTTATCTCTGCACTTATCGACCTGTTTTTTGAGTGGGTTAGAGGATAAGTTAGGCTAAAGTGGTGGGTTTTCATATCCATTAATAGTGAGTCATAGGGGTTATGCCATGATAAGGATATGAATGATTAGCAGGATCGACATCGCTAAAATGGCCAAAGCGGTGATATAAAGGAAAATTGCATTATCAATTTTTAAGCCACTATTTTGATAAGCCGACGAAATGTGTCTTTTAAAGCCAATCATACATAGCAGCGATGTGGCGATCACGGCTCCTACAAATGGTAACCATGACGAATCTAATAAACCAAGTCGCAGAAACAATAATGTGTTCACGAACAAAAGCAGCAAAGTACGGCTCCATGCCTGCTGAGTTCTTTCGGGTTGTAAACCTGGATCACGTATCATATGGCATTAAATGAGTATATAGAGGAGAGAAATGATGGCGATGGTGGTAATAAACAATGTCATCATGGTGAGGAAAGAGGTATATCTCAATGGTTCATCGGTGCGCATGGCAATTTCATTTTGTCGCCAACGGTAGAGGGCCATAATCGCCGTAATACCACCAGCACAAGCCAGAAATAGTGATAATAATATCCTTATCCATGGTGTTGCGGTTTCATGCAGGAGCTGTTCAACTGCAATAGAGCCTGCTAACAGCGCTAAAGCTGTTCTGATCCACGCTAAAAAGGTTCTTTCATTGGCTAATGAAAATCGGTAATCAGGCGTTTTTCCAATATTTTTCCAGTTGTTGTGTTTAAGAGACATAGGGGTTCCTGATTTATCCACGCCATATTTCAAGTCGCAAGGGTAGTGACTGTGCTTAGCGGCATTTTGAATTATCTAGAGTGTACATGTTAATTGAAAAGATAAAAAAATACCGAGAAGTATGCGTTCTCGGTATGTTTATTTTACGTCAGTAATACGATCAATTAATCCTGAATACCGAGTTTTTTCTCCAAATAGTGGATATTAGTCCCACCTTTTTGGAAGTTTTCATCATTCATGATCATTTGATGCAATTCAATATTGGTTTTAATGCCATCGATAATCAGTTCGTTGAGTGCATTTTTCATACGAACAATGGCGATTTCACGTGTTTCACCATAGGTGATCAGCTTACCAATCATTGAGTCATAATACGGAGGTACGGTGTAGCCTGCGTAAATATGAGATTCCCAACGGACACCAAAACCACCCGGAGAATGGAAACGCGTGATTTTACCTGGGCTAGGCATAAAGGTGTTTGGATCTTCAGCATTGATACGACATTCAATAGCATGACCGTGAACAACGATATCTTCTTGCTTAACAGACAATGGCATGCCTGAAGCGATACGCAGCTGTTCTTTAATCAGGTCAACACCAGTGATCATTTCAGTGACTGGGTGCTCAACTTGAATACGGGTGTTCATTTCAATGAAATAGAACTCACCATTTTCATATAGGAACTCGAAAGTCCCTGCACCACGATAGCCAATTTCAATGCAAGCATTGGCACAGCGTTCGCCAATACCACGGCGAACTTCATCAGTGATCCCCGGAGCTGGCGCTTCTTCAACCACTTTTTGGTGACGGCGTTGCATTGAGCAATCACGCTCAGCTAAATAAATCGCATTGCCTTGGCCGTCAGCCATTACTTGAATTTCAACGTGACGAGGGTTTTCAAGGTATTTCTCCATGTAAACCATATCATTGTTGAACGCCGCTTTTGCTTCAGCACGCGTGAGACTGATTGAAGATTCTAAATCTTTTTCGTGACGAACCACACGCATACCACGACCGCCGCCGCCGCCAGAGGCTTTGATGATCACAGGGTAACCAATACGTTTCGCGATAGCTTTGTTTTTATCAGTATCGCTGCCCAATGGGCCATCGGAACCCGGTACACAAGGTACACCAGCTATTTTCATCGCTTCAATCGCTGAAACTTTGTCACCCATTAGGCGGATGGTTTCAGCTTTTGGTCCGATAAATATAAAGCCAGAACGTTCGACTTGTTCTGCAAAATCCGCATTTTCAGACAGGAAACCATATCCTGGGTGAATTGCTTGAGCCCCTGATATTTCCGCCGCTGAAATGATGGCAGGAATATTCAGGTAGCTTTTTGCGGATGCTGCTGGCCCGATACAAATTGTCTCGTCAGCCAACAGGACATGTTTTAGATCACTATCTGCCGCAGAGTGCACAGCTACAGTCTTGATGCCTAATTCTTTACAGGCACGAAGAATACGTAGTGCGATTTCTCCACGGTTAGCAATGACAATTTTTTCCAGCATGGAAACGCCTCGTTATTCGATAACCACTAACGGCTGGTCATATTCAATCGGCTCACCGTTCTGCGCTAGGATTGCTTTCACAACACCTGCTTTTTCTGCTTCGATTTGGTTCATCATTTTCATCGCTTCGATGATGAAAAGAGGATCGCCAATATTGACTGTTTGACCAACTTCAATAAATGGTTTGGCTTCAGGGCTTGGTGAACGGTAGAAAGTACCGACCATTGGAGAGCGCACTTGATGGCCTGAAACTGCTGGCGCCGTTGCCGCCGCTGGTGCCGCAGCTTCTTGTGCTGGAGCTACCGCAGCTGCTAATGCAGGTTGTGGTGCCGCAGGTGCAGAGTAAAACTGTTGAGGTGCCGCCATGACCTGAGAAGCAGCTGAAACTCGACTGATACGTACTGACTCTTCACCTTCAGAAATTTCCAGTTCAGAAATGCCAGACTCTTCGACCAGCTCGATCAGCTTTTTAATTTTACGAATATCCATGGATATGATTCCGTACTCTTATATTTGAATTTAAGTGATTTATGCTCGCTATATTTCAAGTTGTAGTGTTGTTGGCTTTGCTCAATCACACTAGCGATATACTGGCGTATATTCCTAGCGACTTACTCAGCAGCCGCCTAACTACGTCCTGAATTATTTAGAGCACATACTCGTTATAGTTTAAGTTGTAGCGCCTTAAGTTAAGGTTATGGTGACTTCATTCATACTAGTGACACAGTTACCTATGTTTCTAGAGACTCATTCATTTGTCGCCTAACTACAGCTCAAATTACTCGGAGTAAGATGACAGACGGTTAACCGCTGCCTGTAACGCGAAACTGTAACCATCGGCACCAAGACCACAAATCACTCCGACCGCCTTATCTGAGAGGTAAGAATGATGACGAAATGGTTCTCTGGCATGCACATTAGACAGATGGATCTCGATAAACGGGAGCGCAACCGCTAATAATGCATCACGCAAAGCAACACTAGTATGCGTGAATGCAGCCGGATTAATTAGAATAAAATCTACGTTATCCTTTGCCGCATGAATTTTATTGATCAGTTCATGCTCTGCATTGGACTGAAAATGACTCAATTTTACGCCTAGTTGTTCCGCTTCCTTTGTGAGTTTAGACACAATATCTCCAAGGGTGAGGTTACCGTACTTATCAGGTTCCCTTGTGCCAAGTAGATTTAGGTTCGGCCCATTGAGAAGTAAAATGTGAATATCTTCTGCCATTGTGTTGCTAACTCCGACGATATGTCAATAACCCGACAACATAACCTGATGTGGATGGTTTGTCATCTTTTATCATAAAAATATATCAGATCTTTCGTGATAAGGAGGGCTATTATAATTATTTCACAGCATATGACAGCAAAATACTGGTCTTATCAGAGAAATTAACTACATTTATTTTTTTAAATTGTGCGGTAATCCAAACTTTTGGGTTGGCCCGCACAAAACGCAATTATGGTGTTAAAATCTTAACAAGTGTACGCCCTGTAATCTGATTTTTGAGAAATTTCTGCGCGTACTCAACGGACTGTTCTAATGTAATCTCTGAGGTAATTTGCGAATAAAATGATTCAGGTAACAGCTGCGAAAGGCGTTGCCAAACAGCGGGGCGTTTGCTCGCTGGGTAATAAACCGAATCGACACCTTGCAGGCGGATATTACGTAAAATAAATGGCATCACCGTGGTTGGCAATGAAAAACCGCCCGCAAGACCACAAGCTGCGACTGCACCGTTGTATTGTGTTTGCGCTAATATATTGGCAAGCACTTCTCCTCCGACAGTATCAATCGCCCCTGCCCAATGTTGCTTATCAAGTGGTTTAGCTGTTCCAGTAAAATCACTGCGCGCAAGTACTCTTTTGGCACCTATTTTCAGCAAATAATCACTATTTTCTGCTCTACCAGAGATGGCCACTACATCATAACCCAGTTGTGATAACAGCTGGATAGCCGTTGAGCCAACGCCACCACTGGCTCCACTCACAATAATTTCGCCTTTATCTGGGGTGATACCTGCATCTTGCAAGGCGTTAACACAGAGCATGGCTGTAAAGCCTGCTGTGCCAATAATCATGGCTTGTCTCAGTGAGAGGTTTTCAGGGAGTGGGGTGAGATAATCTGCGGGAACTCGAGCTTGAGTTGCGAGCCCACCCCAATGTGTTTCTCCAACTCCCCAACCTGTGAGTAGAACGTGTTGGCCTACGCTAAAACGAGGATCTTCGCTGTGATGCACCACACCTGAAAAATCAATCCCCGGAACCATTGGGTATTGGCGCACAACCCCCGCTTTTCCATTAATTGCTAAGGCGTCTTTGTAATTTAGTGTTGACCAATAAATATCAATAATCACATCGCCTGGAGGAAGTTGTTCTGTCGGAATGGACTGGATATTGGCTGTCAGTTGATCATGGTCTTTTTGTAGAATGAGAGCTTGCATACTTCGCTCCTATAATTAGTGAGGAATGGTTTAAGATTAATAAACTCTGTTTATACTTCAGGTATGGTAACTATACTTATTCATACTTCATACCAATGACGGTATTGTCTATGCTTCTAGTGATCTGTTTATTTGTCATCCCGTTACCCTTGAATTATTTGGAGTATATAGCCGCAATGCTTAATATAATTAGTGAGTTGTGACTTGCGCACCTGCTACTATTGTAATTAATTTGTAAAAATGTAATTTTTTCTGGTATAAAACCTATTTTATCGTGCAAAATATCATGTTGCGAAGCGTTATGTTTATGTGTCAGTGGTATTACCTAGGTTCTAGAGTAGATTATTGGACTAACATACAGAAAATGAACATATTTAGCTGTGAAGTCAGTCGATGTGCAGCGATAAAAAAAATAACAAAAGATTATTTGAACTTGTAGTCATAAAAACTTGTCAACACAGGGTGAAATAAAAGACGGCGTATATAACAACCAATACGCTATTATTTATTGATGCGCTTTAAAATTTACGTATCAATAGGCTTAAAATATATCGAGGAACGGCGGGTTAACAACGCTGCAACTTGACGTAAGATAAGTACCAATAGCTATCTTAAAGGTTGTTATCTGCTTCGTTTCTAAAAGAGGCATGTGCAGTATTTGTGCTGTTACAACAGATGGATTAACCATATTTTTAGAAGCTGCTCATTAACGCCTTGAGACAGCTTCAAGTGGTTGGTAGAGTAGACGGGTTTTTATTCGTCCCCAGCTTGCAGGATAACCCTTTCGTTATGTTTAAAAAATTTCGTGGCATGTTTTCTAATGACCTGTCAATTGACTTGGGTACGGCCAATACCCTCATTTATGTCAAAGGACAAGGCGTAAAATTAAATGAACCTTCTGTTGTCGCTATTCGCCAAGACCGTTCTGGTACACCAAAAAGCGTTGCTGCGGTGGGTGGTGAAGCTAAGCAAATGCTGGGGCGTACACCGGGTAATATTTCAGCAATAAGACCAATGAAAGATGGGGTTATTGCAGATTTTTTCCTTACGGAAAAAATGCTACAGCATTTTATCAAACAGGTGCATAGCAACAGCTTTCTTCGTCCAAGCCCTCGTGTGCTAGTTTGTGTGCCAGTTGGTGCAACACAAGTTGAACGTAAAGCAATCCGTGAATCTGCACTGAGTGCAGGTGCACGCGAAGTCTTTTTAATTGAAGAACCAATGGCCGCAGCGATTGGCGCTGGTTTACCTGTTTCTGAAGCGACGGGTTCAATGGTGGTTGATATCGGTGGCGGTACGACTGAAGTCGCTGTCATTTCTTTAAACGGTGTCGTGTATTCTTCTTCAGTACGCATCGGTGGTGACCGTTTTGATGAAGCTATCATTAACTATGTGCGTCGCAATTACGGTTCTTTGATCGGTGAAGCAACCGCTGAGCGTATTAAGCATGGTATAGGTTCTGCTTATCCAACTGATGAAGTGTATGAAATTGAAGTTCGCGGTCGTAACCTTGCTGAAGGTGTTCCTCGTGGCTTTAAAATGAATTCAAATGAAATTTTAGAAGCATTGCAAGAGCCATTAACCGGTATCGTCAGTGCGGTAATGTTGGCATTAGAGCAATGTCCTCCTGAATTGGCATCTGATATTTCAGAACGAGGTATGGTACTTACTGGCGGTGGTGCATTGCTGCGTAACCTCGACCGTTTACTGATGGAAGAGACAGGTATACCTGTAATTGTTGCAGAAGATCCTTTGACCTGTGTTGCCCGTGGTGGTGGCAAGGCATTAGAAATGATCGACATGCATGGCGGCGATCTATTTAGTGATGACTAAATAATGTCGTAAGCGGGCTGAGGTTATTGCCTCAGCCGCTGCTTTTGCCTATTTTTGATCCTCTGAACTTAGTGAAACTCAGCCATACATGAAGCCGATTTTTAGGCGAGGCCCATCTCTCCAGCTGCGAATTTTTATTGCTGTTATTGTTGCAATAGCGCTGGTGGTGATTGACCATCGCTTTGAGCCTTTCAACAAAATCCGTAACTATTTAGATACGGCGGTTAGCCCATTTTACTTTTTGGCTAATGGCCCACGTCAATTTCTTGATAACATCTCTGAAAGCTTTTCCTCACGTGGACAACTTCAGTTTGAAAATAAAGCGCTGCGTCAGGAACTGCTATTAAAAAAGGCGGATAGCCTTTTATTGGAGCAATTAAAACAAGAAAATGCCCGTTTGCGTGAGCTACTTGGTTCTCCACTACGTCAAGACGAACATATGATGGTCACACAAGTGATCTCTGGTGCGAATACACCTTATCGCGACCAAGTGGTTATTGATAAAGGTGAAAATGCCAATGTTTATGAAGGGCAGCCTGTTATCAGTGATAAGGGGGTCGTAGGGCAAGTTGTTGGGGTGAGTCAATTCAATAGTCGTGTTCTACTGATTTGTGATACCACTCATGCACTACCAGTCCAAGTATTACGGAACGATATCCGAGTCATTGCTGCGGGTTCAGGATGTGCAGATGATCTACAACTTGAGCCCTTACCTGAAAATACCGATATCCGTGTTGGTGACGTTCTCGTGACTTCTGGCCTTGGTGGTCGTTTCCCTGAAGGTTATCCTGTGGCTGTGGTTTCAAGTGTTAAACATGATACACAGCGAGCTTATACCATAATCAGCGCAAGGCCGAGTGCAGAGCTACAGCGCTTACGCTATTTATTGCTGTTATGGGGAAATGAAAATGAAGCCATGACGCCGTTACAGCCTTCAGAGGTTTACCGTGCAGCAAACGAGCGCTTAATGAAAGTGCTCCCTCAAGTTTTACCAAATCCAAGTGAAATTCAGGGGCCGCCGCTACCACCATCAATGTCTCCAGCAGTGCAACCATAGGGAAGGTATAGTGGCTATGGTTAAGAGAGGACGCTAAATGGATGAGTATCGTGGCAATGGCCGCAGTATTATCTGGATTTCTTTTTTCATCGCATTGGTTTTACAGCTTATCCCGTGGCCGGAACAATTTGCTTTTTACCGGCCTTCTTGGTTACTGCTGATTTTGATTTACTGGGTGATGGCGCTGCCGCATCGAGTCAGTGTCGGTACCAGTTTTATCCTTGGCATTATTGTTGACTCTATTCAAGGCTCTGCTTTAGGTGTACACGCACTTTCATACAGTATCATTTGCTACCTAGTCTCTTATAAACACCAGTTATTGCGCAATATGGCACTTTGGCAGCAAGCTTTAATGATTGTTTTGCTGACTGTCATTCTTGATATGACCGTGTTTTGGGCCGAATTTGTATCATCTCAGGTATTATTTCATCCTCAAGTATTCTGGAATAGCCTCGTGAATGGTATTCTGTGGCCATGGCTATTTTTACTGTTACGGAAAATTCGCCGTAAGTTTTCAGTATGTTAAGTTTTTAGCAGCAATTCAATTACCTCTGGAACATCGTTTATGAGTTATATCTATTTGGCTTCAGGCTCTCCGAGAAGAAGAGAGCTTGTACAACTATTAGGACATGAATTTGCGATTTTACGTCCTGAAGTTGAGGAGCAATGGCAAGCAGGTGAAACACCCGAAGCTTATGTACAGCGTTTAGCGCGCGACAAATCGCAAGCGGGTGTTCAAATTGCACCAGAAGATCATCCCGTGGTTGGTGCCGACACTATCGTTGTTCTAAATAACCAAATCTTAGAAAAACCACGCAATGAGCAACATGCACAAGAAATGCTGTTAGCATTATCAGGTAAGACTCATCAAGTTATGACCTCTGTAGCAATCTCTGATCAAAAGCGAACATTAAACACCTTGATTGTGACAGATGTGACATTCCGCGAGTTATCATTAGATGAAATACATGATTATATAAAATCAGGTGAGCCTATGGATAAGGCAGGGGCATACGGTATTCAAGGAAAAGGCGGTTGTTACGTGAGACGCATTAATGGCAGTTATCACGCTGTTGTTGGTTTACCGTTAGTCGAAACAGATGAATTAATACAAAGATTTTTAGCGTTAGGTGATGGTAAGGAGATGTCATGACTGCGGAGTTATTAGTAAATATTACACCATCGGAAACGCGCGTTGCTTATATTGATGGTGGGATCTTACAAGAGATCCATGTAGAGCGTGAAGCTAAAAGGGGAATTGTAGGGAATATCTACAAAGGTCGTGTGAGCCGCGTATTACCCGGTATGCAAGCGGCCTTTGTTGATATTGGCCTCGATAAAGCCGCCTTTTTGCATGCATCTGATATCATGCCGCATACTGAATGTATTGCGGGTGATGAGCAGAAAAACTTCCATGTGAGGGATATTGCTGAGCTGGTTAAACAAGGGCAAGACTTAATCGTCCAAGTGGTAAAAGACCCGTTAGGCACCAAAGGTGCGCGTTTAACCACAGATATTACATTACCTTCGCGTTACCTCGTATTTATGCCAGGCGCTTCTCATGTCGGGGTTTCTCAGCGTATTGAAAGTGAAACTGAACGTGAGCGCTTAAAAGAGTGTGTTGCCCAATATTGTGATGAAAATGGTGGCTTTATTATTCGCACTGCCGCAGAAGGGGTAGGAGATGATGAAGTTAGGCAAGACGCGGCTTTTTTAAAACGTTTATGGGCTAAAGTGATTGAGCGGAAAAAGCGCAATGTCACGCGAACTAAGATTTATGGCGAGTTAGCATTAGCTTATCGGATCATTCGTGATTTTGCAGGGGCGTCATTAGATAGAATTCGTGTGGATTCTCGACTAACCTATAAACAGTTACAAGAATTTATCGAAGAATATGTGCCAGAAATGACGGCTAAGCTTGAATTGTATCAAGGTAATCAGCCGATCTTCGATCTATTCGATGTTGAAAACGAAATTCAGCGAGCAATGGATCGAAAAGTTGAATTGAAATCAGGTGGTTATTTAATTATTGACCAAACTGAGGCCATGACAACCATTGATATTAATACAGGGGCCTTTGTTGGTCATCGTAATCTTGAAGAAACGATATTCAATACCAATATCGAAGCGACTCAAGCGATAGCCCGTCAGTTACGGTTAAGAAATTTAGGCGGGATCATTATTATTGATTTTATCGATATGAGTGATATTGAACATCGCCGCCGTGTTTTAGCCTCTTTAGAGCAAGCACTCAGTAAAGATAAAGTGAAAACGACCATTAATGGCTTTTCACAATTAGGTTTGGTTGAAATGACGCGCAAACGCACGCGTGAAAGCCTTGAACACGTACTTTGCGATGTGTGTCCGACCTGCCAAGGGCGCGGTACAGTGAAATCTGTTGAAACCGTGTGCTATGAGATTTTACGTGAAATTGTGCGAGTTCATCGCAGTATTGATGCCGATCGTTTCTTGGTGTATGCATCACAATCGGTGGTCGATATTCTCACTGGTGATGAATCTCATGCCCTAGCAGAAGTGGAAATTTTTGTTGGAAAACAAGTTAAAGTTCAGACTGAACCGCTATACAGTCAGGAACAATTTGATGTCGTCATGATGTAGTTTTTAGGTGAAGGAGAAACGGGTGAAGCGACTGCCACGAGTAGTATGGATGACGACGGCTATCGTGCTGCTGCTTTGTGCATTGCTGCTAACAGGATTACGTTTTTTCTTACCGAACATTAATCATTATAGGCCAGACATCATTGCTTATATTGAAGAAAACAGTGATATCTCCTTACAAATTGGGGAAATTACAGGGGCTTGGCAGTCATTTGGGCCTGTATTGACCCTCAACAATGTCGTGGTTAACTACGCTGATGCAGATGCCAAAGCGAGCCAAATTGCGATTGAGCTGGACATATGGCGCTCGTTACTTTCACTAAAGTGGCGTTTTCGCGATATTACATTCTATCAGCTGGATGTTGATTATAAGATCCCGCTCAGCTTTGAAGGCAACGATCAACCTATCGATAGCGATAGTATAGAAGGTCTGTTTTTAAAGCAATTTAATCACTTCACCTTAAAAAATAGCCGCTTTACTTTTCTGACTCCATCAGAGCAAAAAACGACTCTACTCTTGCCTGAACTGACATGGTTGAATGAGCAAGAGCGTCATCGTGCCCAAGGTTTTGTTAGCTTAGAAACGATTAACAAACAGCACGGTTATTTACAGGTTAAAATCGATGTTAAAGACAAAAATGGAATTTTGAGTGATGGTACGGTTTATTTACAAGCCGATAATATTGATATGCAGCCATGGCTAAGTCGTTGGTTGCGTGAGAATACTGGGCTGCGCGACGCTAACTTTAGTTTGTCATCATGGGTTACGATTAAAAATAATCGTATCGATAGTGGATTGCTGCAATTGCGCCAAGGTGAAGCCAATTGGGGGCAAGCACCACTAGCGCAAAACCTACAAGTCAACGATTTGTTGATCCGCATGAGACGGCAAGGAGAAGGTTGGCTATTTAACATTCCTGAGTTGAACACCCTTAAGACCAATGAGTATATTTGGCCAAATGGCAGTGTTTCAGTGCTGTATCTCCCCTCATCGGCTAAGTATCACCAAAAAGATCATTGGCGGATACGTGCTCAGGATATTGAATTAGAACGATTAAGCGAGGTCTTACCGACATTTTCATTTGTGACCCCTGAAACGGTGCAAGACTGGCAACATCGCCAACCAAAAGGATTGCTGTCCGCTTTTTCGTTAGATATTACCCCTGATCAGCTCGACCATACCCAAATAGATATGGATTGGCAGGATGTCAGTTGGAAAAAATGGAAACAACTGCCTTCGGTCGATCATTTTACAGGAGTATTGGTTGGAAACATGCAGCGTGGGGTGCTTGAGGCGAGTTTAGAAAATAGCGAAGTCGATTATCAACCTGAATTTAAAGCACCTTTTCAGATCAGCCAAGCCACAGGGCAAATACATTGGCTTAATGATGACAAACAATTCAAGTTGTGGAGTGATGGGCTGGATGTCCAAGCAACTTCATTATGGGCAAATGGCCAATTTAGCTTTTTAAAGTCGAAGCAAACTGATGAAGACGATCTGAGTATTTTAGCCGGGATCCGTGTCAGTGATGCAGGTGATGCATGGCGCTATTTTCCACAGCAATTGATGGGACAAGATCTGGCTGATTATTTGTCGAAAGCGGTGATCGCAGGGCAGGTAAATGATGCGACCTTAACCTTCAAAGGCAATCCTCAAAATTTTCCGTTTTATCGAAATGATGGACAATTCCAAGTCTTTGTTCCGCTTAGAAAAGCCACGTTTGAGTATGATGAAGGCTGGCCTGCGTTGCTTAACTTAGACATCGATTTAGATTTTCAACGTAATGGTTTAGCCATGCGCGCAGACAGCGTTAAGTTAGGTGATGCTACCGCGACAAACTTAACGGCAGACATTCCTAATTATCTGCATGAAATGTTATTTATTAACGCCGATATTGCAGGCACTGGGGCTCAAATTCAGCATTATTTCACCTCGACACCCATGAAGCATTCTATTGGCGACACGCTAGATGAACTGCAAATAGGCGGTGGAATAACAGGTGATCTGTCATTGGCCATTCCGTTGTCTCAAGGTCAAGATGTTGTGGCAAAAGGCCATGTTCACTTGAATAAAAATGATTTATTTATTAAATCAATTGATAGCAAATTAACTGCGCTTAGTGGTAGTTTTCAGTTTAATAACGGTGATTTGAGCAGCGATAAATTGCAAGGTCATTGGTTTGGTCAGCCTGTTGATATCAATTTTTCAACAGCGGACACTCCGAAAAACTACCAAGTGAATGTCGATTTAGCTGGCAATTGGGATGTGGCAAAAATCGCTCAATTACCTAATTCAATCAAGCAAAAACTTTCCGGAACCAGTGACTGGAAAAGTCATGTTGAAATCAAACTTCCTAATTCAGCCGCTGAGCCAATGGCTCTGACCGTCGAATTTACCGCAGGTTTAGACAAACTGAATAGTTTGTTGCCAGCTTTGGATGGCCATTTGCTGAAAGAATTAGCAACGATCACTGCGACGGCTCAAGGCTCAACAACCCACTTAACCATTGGTGGCGATATCGGGCAGCGTATTGGTTTCAATACTGAGTGGGATCTCAGTTCACCCAAACTACACTTAAATAAAGGTACTTTGGCTCAATGGAAAGGGAATGTACCAAAGCTTCCAAACTCATCAACGTTATTAGCTGATTTACCTGCTGTCACGAATAGTGGTTGGCTGCGATTTATCGATACTGTGTTTTCATCGGATCAGACTACTCAGCCAATCAATATTGGTTTACCTGAAACCGTAACGGTGAAGACACCATCCCTGTCTTTAGGTGGGCAAGCTTGGAAAGATGTTGATCTGTCCTTTAGTTTGTCAGCGGTAGATCAGTTAATAAAAGTGTCCAGCGAGAATTTAAAGGCGGAGTTACAAATCTACTCTCAGCAGCCTTGGGTGCTGAATATCGATTATCTGTATTACAACCCAAGCGCATTCCCAGGGCAAGAAACTAACAGTGATAATGATGGTGGTGCATTTAATTTTAGTCACTGGCCTGAAATGGAAATACGTTGCCGAGATTGTTGGGCCGCAGGGCAAAAATTAGGTGAAGTCAAAGCGCATTTGAAACCACAGGGAAATATTTTACAACTGACTGATGGAACGTTAATTAACAGCGCAACGCAGTTAAAATTAGCTGCGGTTTGGCAAAGTGGCTCGCAGAACCGTACGCAGGTAGCCGGTTCCTTGAGTGGTGAGCAATTCGATGAAACTGCCGCCTATTACGGTGTGTTAGTCCCTATTATCGATTCACCTTATACCCTCGATTTTGAGCTAAATTGGCAAGATGTGCCATGGTCGTTAGATATGGCCACATTGGATGGTAAATTGTCGGCTAAACTTGGCAAAGGGGCTATCGCGAAAATGGGCGGTGGGCGAGCAGGGCAGTTATTGCGCTTAGTCAGTTTTGACGCGTTGTTACGTAAGCTACAATTTGATTTTCGTGATACCTTTAGTAATGACTTTGACTTTGATTCAATTAAAGGTAATGCGGTGATCCAAAATGGTATCCTATCAACTAAAGATCTCTATATTGATGGCTTAGTTGCAGATATTGCATTAAATGGGCAAATTGACTTAGTGAAACGTCAAATTAATGGTGAAGCCATCGTTACCCCAGAAATATCTGCTACAGTTGGTGTGGCAACCGCGTTTGCGGTCAATCCAATTGCAGGTGCGGCAGTATTTGCTGCATCAAAAGTATTAGGTCCATTATGGAGTAAAATTTCTGTCATACGCTATCGTGTGTCAGGAAGTTTGGATGAACCAAAAATTGATGAAGTATTGCGTCAGCTAAAGGAGACTCAAGAGTAATGAAAAATGGCAATGTTGCACTTTTGCAGTTATGCAGTGGTAAAAATACTAAACATAATTTGGCACAGATTGAGCAGCAGATTAAACAGTTGCCAGATACTGTTGAGCTAGTATTAACACCAGAAAATGCATTGTTGTTTGCCGATGCAGCAATTTACCGTAAACAAGCCGAACAGGAAGGGCAGGGGCCGCTCCAAGAAGCGATTGCCAATATGGCAAAACGCTACAATGTTT
Organism: Providencia sp. 2023EL-00965; assembly: GCF_033550225.1. NCBI lineage: Bacteria > Pseudomonadati > Pseudomonadota > Gammaproteobacteria > Enterobacterales > Morganellaceae > Providencia > Providencia sp. 2023EL-00965. The sequence goes on from NZ_JAWUEH010000009.1 coordinate 123,312, forward strand.
GGATTTTAATTGGTTCTATGCCACTCATTAGCCGTGAAGATCCAGAGCGGATCACAAGTAGCAGTATTTTAATTGATTCCAAAGGAAATATTCAGGCGCGTTATGACAAAATTCATATGTTTGATGTGAATATTGAAGATGAGCAAGGCACATACAATGAATCCGTTATTTATCAGCGCGGCGAACATATTACTGTCGTGGATACGCCTGTAGGTCGCTTAGGCATGACCATTTGCTACGATTTACGCTTCCCAGGCCTATTCCAAGCCTTGCGTGAGCAAGGCGCAGAAATTATCTCTGTACCGGCCGCATTTACCCGCTACACAGGGCAGGCTCACTGGGAACCATTATTACGAGCCAGAGCGATTGAAAACCAATGCTTTGTATTAGCACCTGCTCAGGTCGGTGTCCATGGGACGCGTCGTACATGGGGGCACAGCCTCGCGGTGGATGGCTGGGGTAAAGTAATGAAAAAGAACGTTGATGCTGTTGCAGCAACGGTTTTAAATATTCAAACAGAAAGTCTGAATGGAATGCGTGAGCAGATCCGTGTGGTGAAACATAACCGCTTTAGACCACAACTGACTTCACTGATTAAAAAATAAACGACAACAAAGAGTAACCAATATGAGTTTAGCTTCTGTCAGCGACCATTTGCTGGCTGCCAATGGTCTTGACCACCAAAAACTGTACGATACACTCGGCCTGTTATCTGAGCGCAAGCTAGATTATGCCGATCTTTATTTCCAATCTAGCTACCATGAAGCATGGGTGTTGGAAGATCGCATCATCAAAGATGGCTCTTATAATATCGACCAAGGTGTTGGGGTCAGAGCCGTACACGGTGAAAAAACCGGTTTTGCCTATGCCGATCAGATTTCATTGATTGCATTACAGCAAAGTGCGACTGCGGCACGTAGTATTGTTGGTGAGCAAGGTAATGGTCAGTCACAAATTTTGACTGAAGTTGGCTATAAGAAGCTCTATTCAGAAGCGGATCCACTGCATAGTCTATCGCGAGAAGACAAAATTGCATTACTGCATCGTGTCGATCAAGTTGCCAGAGCTGAAGATCCTCGTGTCATTGAAGTTAATGCCAGTTTAACTGGGGTATATGAGCAAGTGCTAGTAGCTGCGACGGATGGAACATTAGCTGCGGATATTCGCCCATTAGTTCGTATGTCAGTCAGTGTATTGGTTGAACATGATGGTAAACGTGAACGCGGTGCAAGTGGCGGCGGTGGTCGTTATGGCTATGAATATTTCCTTGAAGTTCATCAAGGCCAAGTGCTCGCGGAGCAGTATGCTAAAGAAGCTGTTCGTATGGCATTGGTTAATTTGTCTGCGATTGCCGCACCAGCAGGAATGATGCCTGTTGTATTGGGTGCTGGCTGGCCGGGTGTATTGCTGCATGAAGCAGTGGGTCATGGTTTAGAAGGTGATTTCAATCGTCGTGGCACCTCTGTTTTTTCCGGACAAATGGGTGAGCTGGTGGCTTCACCATTGTGTACTGTTGTGGATGATGGCACTATTGCTGGCCGTCGTGGCTCTTTAGCTATCGACGATGAAGGGGTACCGGGTCAATACAATGTATTGATTGAAAATGGGATCTTGAAAAATTATATACAGGATAAGCTAAATGCTCGTTTGATGGGACGGGCTCCAACAGGTAATGCACGTCGTGAATCTTATGCACACCTGCCTATGCCACGCATGACTAATACTTATATGTTAGCGGGGGATTCTACACCGGAAGATATTATTGCGAGTGTCGATAAAGGTATCTATGCGCCAAACTTTGGTGGCGGGCAAGTCGATATTACTTCTGGCAAGTTTGTTTTCTCAACCTCTGAAGCTTATCTGATTGAAAACGGTAAAATCACTTCACCAGTAAAAGGCGCTACCTTGATTGGTTCAGGTGTTGAAGCTATGCAGCAGATCTCAATGGTAGGTAATGATCTGGCCCTCGATAAAGGGGTTGGGGTGTGTGGAAAAGAAGGACAAAGTGTACCCGTTGGTGTTGGACAGCCTACACTAAAACTGGATAAGATGACGGTTGGCGGCACGGCATAACCTATCCTCTAAATAATTTGAGATGCAGGTAGACACTGCATCTCGAAGTATGATGAATATTCGGATATAAACCAAAACCAAGGAAGGAGCTCGATGATGAATAAACGTGTGATTTCTCTGGTGTTGATGGCCATTTTGATTGTTCTGAGCCTGTATTTTAATACTGGAGAGCAGCAAGGGGCAAAGCAGGCAGACACGCCTGTTACAACAACAGAGCAAACAATAGCAGTTCAAAATGCTCAAAAGATTGACGAGTTAACTAAACAAGCCAATGTAGTGAGTTATCTCCAAAAGCACCAACAGTTACCGAGTTTTTATATCACCAAAAAAGCGGCTCGTGATGCAGGCTGGAACCCTAAGCGGGGCAATCTCTGTGAAGCGCTCCCCGGTAAAGCGATTGGTGGTGACCGATTCTCTAACCGTGAAAAACAATTACCTACAGCACCTAATCGTCAGTGGTATGAAGCTGATCTGAACTACAATTGCGGTCACCGAGGAGCCGATCGTTTGCTATACTCTTCAGATGGCATGATTTATGTCACCGCAGATCACTATAAAAGCTTCGAAAAGATCAATTAAGGTACTTGAATGAGTAGTCGTGTCGCCATCTTTAATTTTCAGCAAATAGACAGTATTGATGATTTTTATCGCCAATTTGAGCTGCAATTTTCATTGCCAGTTTGGTTTGGTAAAAATCTTGATGCGTTATGGGATATGGTGTCGGCAGGTATTGAATTACCTGTCGCCATTGTATTTACCCATATTACCGATGAACAAAAAGTCCAATTTGAAGATATTATTGCGATTATGCATGATGGCCATGATTTATGGGGCGATGATCTGCTGTTTGTCTGTGAAAACGCAGATGACAGCCCAAGTTGAGTGCTCAGGTTTTAGGTGAGCACGCGGCATTGATATTTTCAGGTCATGAACGCAGGGATCGCCGCCTTAAAAATATCAACCAGTTCAGGATCCATATAGCGATATTCATCTGGAATATCCAGTACATGTACTGGCTTGTGTTCTAATAATCGAAAAAAGTCGGCCGAGAGCCGGCTTTTATGTTTATGTTCCATAACGAAAATCACATCAGCCCAACGAATAAGATCTGCGGTTACTCTACGTTTTGCATTGCGGCTGGTGCCAGCAGAACGGACTGACCAATCAGCATGGTTGCGCCAGACTTGCTCAGCGGTTGGGCTACGCCACTGATTACGACTACATATAAACAGAATATTCATTCAATATTTAGTATTTTATCCAAACTTTAGTAAACATCCGACGGGATATTGGAAAAGTAGAAACGGAAAAGATAGCCATCGAAAGCCCCCTAAACCGCGATGGCATAGGGGAGTGTTAATTAAGCTGATTCAGATAACTCTTTCAGATATTGGAAGATCTGACGGAAGGCTTTTGGTGGTTTATTGGCTTCTCGCTCTTTTTTAGCGTTACGCACTAATACTCGCAATTGTTGCCTATCAGTATGTGGGAACAGAGCGACGACTTCTTCAATCACATCGTCACCATTTTCGACCAATCTAATACGTAGATCTTCTAGCTTATGTAAAATAACCACTTGTTGGTTATGGCGATTTTTTAGCTTATCTAATGCTTCAGTAATGGGTTCTACATCGCGGGCACGTAATAACTTACCAATATACTGTAACTGGCGACGGCGACCTTCACGTTTAATTTTTTGTGCCAGTTCAATTGATTCAAGTAGCTGACTATCAAGAGGAATACGTTCCAGCTCACTTTTACTCAATTCAACGAGCTCAGCGCCCAGTTTTTTAAGCACTTCTGCGTCGCGTTTAATTTCACTTTTACTGACCCAAATGATCTCATCATCGTCTTCTTCTTGCGGCGCTGGGACATCATCCAGCCAGTCTTCAGGCTGTTTGGCCATATCGATTTCCTTTTTACAGTACGTAGCACAGTAATTTACATGACCTGCTACGTTGTGGGTGTTAACATTGAATATATACTATTGTAACTGGGAAAAAGCCCTAATGACTACCCGACATTGTGTGTTGGTGTGAAAAAAGCCGCTTTTACCTTATTTAATTTGGATTGAGTACATGAATTTAACCGAACAAGTCAACGAACAACGCAAAAATTTGGAAGAGGCTGTTGCACAAGCGCTCTCATTTGCCAAAAATCGTTGTGATGCCGCTGAAGTTGCCGTGAATAAAAGCACTGGGATCAGTGTAAGCACCCGCCAAGGTGAGGTTGAAAATGTTGAATTTAACAGTGATGGCGCTCTCGGGATCACTGTCTACCATAATCAACGTAAAGGTAGTGCATCATCCACTGATTTAAGTCCAGAAGCAATTGAACGTACTGTACAGGCTGCGGTAGATATTGCTCGCTATACATCAGAAGATCCTTGCGCGGGCCCAGCAGAAAAATCTCTTCTCGCTTTTGAAGCACCTGATCTACAACTTTTTCAAGCCAGCAGTCTGACACCTGAACAAGCGATTAAATATGCCTCACAAGCTGAAATGGCAGCGCTTAACGTGGATCCACGGATTGTGAATACCGAAGGTGGAAGCTTTAACGGCCACTATGGCGTGCGCGTGTTCGGTAACTCATATGGCATGTTACAGAGCTATTGTTCAAGCCGTTACTCGATGTCAAGCTGCGTGATTGCTGAAGAAAACGGCGAGATGGAGCGTGATTATGCATATACCATCGGCCGTAGTCTCGATGCGTTGAAATCCCCTGAGTGGGTCGGCCAAGAATGCGCTCGTCGCACCTTATCGCGTTTATCGCCGAGAAAACTGCCTACCATGAAAGCACCTGTCATTTTTGCCGCAGAAGTAGCGACAGGGCTTTTTGGACACTTAGTGGGGGCAATTAGCGGTAGCAGTATCTATCGTAAATCGTCTTTCTTATTAGATAGCTTAGGTAAACAAATTTTACCTGATTGGCTAACGATTAATGAGCAGCCTCACTTAATTGGTGGATTAGCCTCTTCTCCATTTGATAGTGAAGGTGTGCGTACCACGGAACGTAATATTATCGAAAATGGGGTATTACAAACGTGGCTGATGACCTCTTATTCAGCGAGAAAGCTCGGGCTACAAAGTACGGGTCACGCAGGTGGTATCCATAATTGGCGCATTGAAGGCCAAGGTTTATCATTTGATGCATTGCTAAAACAAATGGGAACAGGTCTCATAGTGACTGAGCTAATGGGGCAAGGAGTGAGTGGTATTACCGGTGATTATTCACGCGGAGCTTCAGGTTTTTGGGTAGAGAATGGCGTGATCCAATACCCTGTGAGTGAAATTACCATTGCGGGTAACCTGAGGGATATGTGGGCAAACATTGTGACAATTGCCGATGATATTGAAACTCGTAGCAATATTCAGTGTGGTTCGGTGCTATTGCCTGAAATGAGTATTGCAGGCGAGTAAGCGACTGAGCACTAAAAATACAAAAGGCACTCAACTGAGTACCTTTTGTTGCTGACGAAGTGGGATAAAACGTGGTTTTTCCCACTTCGCGTTGAAAACCAATGAGTTGATTTTCCTTGTTTATTTAAAATCAGCTATTTCAAATCAGCTTATTCACAATCGATGTTTACCGATATTAACGGTGAAACTCGCCTGCTGCCTCTGGTTGGTAAATAATCTCCAACACTCTTACACGCGTTTCAACACCGTTAGGCAATGCCCAGCTGATCTCATCATTCACATGTAGACCCAGTAACGCAGCACCGATTGGCGCCATGACTGAAAGCTGTTCAGCACTGTCTTTCAATGATGCTGGATAAACTAGCGTACGCGTGTGCTCTTCATTGCTGATCAGATCAAGGAAGCGAACAGTACTGTTCATTGTCACTACATCAGCAGGAATTTCTTGAGGGGACACAATGTCCGCACGATCAAGTTCATCATTCAGCGCTTCTGCAACAGGGGTATCTGCATAAGCAGGTTGTTCTAACAGAGCATCTAGGCGCTCTGCATCTAAATCATTAATGATAATTGTTGGCTTTGTCATACCACACTCCAATAGAAACGTACAAAGCAAACACCCCCCACCCATGTTAGGTAGGGGGTGCTGCTAATATATATTTACTCGTCATAATTCAAGTTGCACAAGCTGCGACGTTGTTGACTGTGCTCATTCACACCAATCACATACTGATGTGCTTTTTGAGCAACTCATCACTGGTCGCTTAACGACACCTTATTTGGGGCGCTTAATTGCACTTTGAATTATTCAGAGTGTAAATTCGTTTGTATGAAATATTAGGCTCTTCATGCTTCAAAGGGAAGAGATCGGGATCACGATCTGTGAGCCGTTTTTTGTAAAACAATTGATATTTAGTTCACTACTCATTAGTTGATAATACTAACTTTCATCAAATCCACTTTCAAATAGGTTAATAATCGCGGATAAAGCCTGATGTTCATCAGGGCCGCTAACCTCAATATCAATCGTACTACCTTGTTCCGAGTCTAGCATTAACATGGCAATAACGCTATCCGCCTCTGCCTCAATGTTATTATTATTACGCAAAATTACCTTAGAGTTAAATTTTTTAACTAATTCATAAAGTAACATTGCCGGCCGAGCATGCATACCCAGCCGGTTTTTTAGGGTAATAGTGGCTGTTAGTGCCATTACTTACGCTTTTCTAATGTTCTGTGGCGGGACTGGACGTTTTTGCCCCTTGAGCGGAAATAATCAGCGAGTTGTTCTGCAACATAGACGGAGCGGTGTTTTCCCCCCGTACAACCAATCGCAACAGTGAGGTAGCTACGGTTATTGGTTTCGAGCATCGGCAGCCATAACTCTAGGTAACTGCGTGTTTGATAAATAAAGTTATGAACCTCTGTATGCCTATCGAGGAATGCCGCTACAGGGCGATCAAGACCGGTCATTGGGCGCAATTTCGGATCCCAATGTGGGTTCGGTAAAAAACGCACATCAAAGACATAGTCCGCATCAATAGGAATACCATGTTTAAAGCCAAATGATTCGAACACCATGGTCAGTTCACGCTCGCGTTTGCCCATTAAACGTGTTCTGAGCATTTCTGCTAATTCATGCACTGACATTTCAGATGTGTCTATCACGAGATCGGCACGTGAACGTAGTGGCTCTAGCAGCTCATTTTCTTCATCAATGGCACTTTCAAGTGACAGGTTTTTACTTGAAAGAGGGTGTAACCTGCGGGTATCGCTGTAACGGCGGATCAATGTATTGCGATCTGCGTCCAGAAACAGTAACTGAGGTGAAAAGCTAGAGGGTAACCGATCAAGCGCTTCCTCAAAGATCTCTGGGTTATCAGGCATATTACGCACATCAATGCTCACTGCTGCTGAAATATTACGATCTGCGAGTGAATTGGCCAGTTCTGGAAGCAGCACAACCGGCAGGTTATCTACACAATAGAAACCCATATCTTCCAGCGCACGTAAGGCAACGGATTTCCCCGAACCGGAACGGCCGCTGACAATCATCAGCACCATGAGCTAACTCCCTTTTATTTCTTGTCGGTGATCTTATGATCTCCGATAGTGAATCGATCTTTTGGTTACTTAATTTATACATCACTGAGTATATATGAGTAAAATATCAAAAATTCATACACATGTAACCCAGTGATGATAAAGTATCTCAATTATACTCTAAATGATTCGAGGTGCAGCTAGGCGACAAGTGAACGAGTCGCCAGAAGCATAGTAACTATGTGACTGGTGCGAGTGAACGTAGTCACTTATACCTTAACGAAAAGCGCTGCAACTTGAAGCATGACGAGTATATAACTTACTCGGTAATTATACTATACAGCTCAGCATCGCTTTGTGCAGATCTTAAGCGCTTACAGAATGATTTGTCCGCTAATTTTTTAGCAATTAAAGACAGTGTGTGTAAGTGCGTTTTACATTGATCTGCGGGTACTAACAAAGCAAATAGGAGATCTACAGGCTGATTATCTATTGCATCAAAGGCAATAGGCTCTTCTAGATGTAAAAAAACACCCACCGCTTGTGTGTGCTCTCCCTCTGCGAGTTTGCCGTGAGGAATTGCGATCCCCCCGCCAATGCCAGTAGTTCCAACTTTTTCTCTGGTGAGTAATGCTTCAAATACCGTGTTTTCCGGTAATCCCAACTCGGCGGCAGCCAGTTCACTGATAATCTCTAATGCCCTTTTTTTACTGGTGCAAACAAGATTATTACGTGTACAAGCAGGAGATAATACGGCGCTTAATTGGATTTCTATATCACTATTCATTTTATTGTTCGCTTAGGACTACAAAACCAGCTAGCAGTATACCACTAGCTGGTTTGACCATTTATTTGTGGCTTATCACGATACACGGTGATTGCCCCATATACTCGTCATACTTCAAGTTGCAAGGCTCTTCGTTGAGGTATAAGGGACCACGCTACGCTAGCCGAGTCACATAGTTCATCTATGCTCCCCGTCTATCTTCACTTGTCGCCTACCTGCTTCTTGAATTATTTAGAGTATAAATGTATTAATGTTGTCTCAGTTTTTCTTTGTGTTTGGTTAACTGGCGTGACAGTTTGTCTACCAGTTGGTCGATTGCAGCGTACATATCATTTTCTTCCGCTGACGCATGGAGTTCTGCACCATTAACCTGCACCGTTGCTTCAGCAATTTGCTGAACTTTTTCAACTTTCAACACGACTTGAATGCCGTTGATTCGATCAAATAATTGTTCCAATTTTCTGATCTTTTTCTCAACAGTTTCACGTAATGCAGGTGTGACTTCGATATTGTGTCCAGTAATCTGAAATTCCATACAATCTTCCTTATTTTATTCAATTAAACCAATTTTTTACGTTGGTTTGAGGGCGGAATAGATAACGATTCACGGTACTTAGCGACAGTTCGACGTGCAACCTGAATGCCCTGTTCGGCTAGCATGCTTGTCAATTTACTGTCACTCAATGGTTTTGCTGGGTTCTCAGCAGCAACCAGTTTTTTCACTAATGCACGTATTGCAGTTGAGGAGGCTTCTCCTCCTGTATCGGTACTCACGTGACTAGAGAAAAAATATTTCAACTCAAAAATTCCCCTAGGGCTATGGAGAAACTTTTGGGTTGTCACTCTTGATATGGTCGATTCATGCATATCCACTTGATAGGCGATATCAGCCAGTATCATGGGTTTCATGTATTCATCACCATATTCAAAGAATTCTTGTTGTTGCTCAACAATGCAACATGCTACCTTTAACAAGGTTTCATTGCGGCTTTCTAAGCTTTTAATCAACCATTTAGCATCTTGTAAATGACTACGAATATACTGCGAATCACTTTCACTTACTGAATCTTTTATCAAAGAAGCATAGTGATTATTTATACCTAATTTAGGAATGCTATCTGTATTTAATTCAACTTGCCAGTGTCCGTTGATTTTTTTCACCAGAACATCTGGAATGACATATTCAGACTCTCCGGTATTGATGGATTGCCCCGGTTTTGGGTTGAGAGTCAATATTAAATCTATGGCTATTTTTAGGGCATCTTCTTTTAATCGGGTCAGCTTACTGAGTTGGCGGAAATCACGATTGGCCAATAAATCGATGTGTTGGCTAATAATTGTTCGTGCTTCAGCTAAACCTTCAGTTTCTTTTGGATAAAGGGATAATTGAATAAGCAAACACTCTTTCAGATCTTGTGCAGCGACACCGAGAGGATCAAAGTGTTGGATACGTTTTAGTACCGCTATCACTTCTTCAAGGGTGATCTCCGAGTTGTTAATCCCCTCATGTATATCGCTAATCGAGGTTGTTAAATAGCCTGAATCATCAATCGAATCAATGATTGCTGTAGCAATAGCACGATCTGTTTCGGTAAAAGGGGTTAATTCTGACTGCCAAACTAAATAGTCTTGTAGGGTCTGTGTGGTTTCCCCTTGGTAAACGGGTAGCTCGTCAAAGCTATAGTCGTTACTTGTGCCTGATGGCGTGCCAGCGGTATAAATTTCATCCCAATCAGCGTCAAGAGGCAGCTCATCTGGCATATCATTTTTTTCGAGTGCATCTTTAGTGTCGATTTCACTGCTATCCGCACTCGTTTCGAGGTTATCGAGAGATTCCAGTTCCGAAGCCGTTTCTTCTTGTTCTAGAAGTGGGTTAGTTTCTAGCGCAAGTTGTATCTCTTGTTGTAGCTCAAGCGTAGATAGTTGCAACAAACGGATCGCTTGCTGCAACTGAGGCGTCATTGCCAGTTGCTGACTGATTCTGAGCTGCAAACTTTGCTTCATGAATGATGTTTTCTCCACCTAACACGATAAATTATAGACGGAAGCCTTCCCCCAAATACACTCGTTTTACTTGCTCGTTTTCGAGGATCATTTCAGGCGTACCGTGAGCAATTAAGTGACCTTGGCTAACAATATACGCTCTTTCACAGACATCTAATGTTTCACGCACGTTATGATCCGTGATCAAAACACCTAAACCGTAATCACGTAAGTGTTGGATAATTTTTTTGATATCCAGCACTGAAATAGGGTCAACACCAGCAAACGGCTCATCAAGTAAGATAAATTTGGGGTTTGCGGCGAGCGCGCGAGCTATTTCAACACGGCGACGCTCACCACCAGACAACGACTGACCAAGGCTATCACGCAAATGGGTAATGCTAAACTCTTCCATCAACTCTTCAGCACGTTCTTTACGTTGTTCTGAGTTTAAGTCATGACGAATTTCTAGCACAGCCATTAGGTTATCATAAACGCTGAGACGGCGGAAAATAGAGGCTTCTTGTGGAAGGTAGCCAATACCACGACGTGCACGTTCATGTAACGGTAGAAGGCTAATATCTTCCCCATCGATCGTAATTTTGCCTGCATCCCGCTGGACTATTCCGACCACCATATAAAAGGTGGTGGTTTTACCGGCGCCATTAGGGCCCAGTAGGCCGACAATTTCACCTGATTTCACCTCAAGGCTGACGTCTTCAACCACCTTGCGCTTTTTATATGCTTTTGCCAGATTCTCTGCGGTTAGTGTCGCCATAACGATTATTTACTCTTTCCGTTGTTTGCCGCTGGGCCTTTTTCTTGTAGCTGTGATGGCAATAATACTGTTGTCACACGTTTGCCTTTGTCACTAAACGCTTCCATTTGCTGGGTTGGGACAACATAGGTGATCTTATCACCTTTAATATTGCTATCTAACTGCTCAAGATAGGCATCACCCGTTAGTGTTAAAAGCTCTTTATCAACTTCATAGCGCGCTTTCAACGCGTGGCCTTTGATTGGTTTTCCATCGTCTTGTAACTGGTAAAAGGTCACTGGCGTACCAAAAGCCTCAATCGTAATTTTATCTGAGTTACTGCTTGGACGAGTGACGACGACTTTGTTAGCTCTAATATCTATTGAGCCTTGTTTTACCACCACATCATCTGTAAATGTGGTGACATTTTTTTCTAAATCAAGGGATTGCTTGACCGAATTAATGGTCATTGGTTGCTGCGTATCCGTTTTTAATGCGAAAGCAGGCACGCTAAGAGCAAGAATTGCGCTGGCAACAGCTCCTTGAATAAAACGTTTTTTATTTACTTGATTCATTTTTTTGCTCTTCTTTTTGCAGCACGTAATGAGTTTTTACATCTTCAATTAACTCTGCGGTTCTTGAACGTAGGTTACCGCGCATTTTTAAACCCGTCGAATTAAGACCTTGCCCGATGATAGTGACCTTATCATCCGATGAAACATCTTGAGTTATCAAGTTCACTATTGCATTTTGCGTTGAAATCCGTTGAAGTTGAGAATCGGGGCTTAAACTATCCACTTGAACATCGTTATAGAGATAAAGGATCCTATCATTCGTCAATTTGGCTTTCAGTGAACGTACGGTCCAAGTTGGTACACCAGCTTCGTTATAGGTTGTTAAAACAGGGTTAGTGAACCAAGTCACTTTATCTGCTGTATAATTATCAATTTTATCTGATACCAGCTTGTAGGCCAAATCGCCTACTGGATTATAGACGAATGTCACTGAATCATCGGTTTGATAATTAGGCTGAGCGTTGTCGAGCACGTTATTTACAGGTGCTTCAGTATCATTACCTGCTAGGTTCCAACCAATCAAACCAAGCACAATCAATGATAACAGGATGATTAACCACTTTTTAGCGTTACTCATGGATATATTCTTTTAATCAATAACCTTAAATCGATAAGCCTTTAGCTTCATCAAGTTTGCCTTGTGCCAGAAGGATCAGGTCGCAAAGCTCACGCACCGCGCCTTTACCACCACCAATATGCGTAATGTAATCCGCTTTGGGTAACAAGAGGGGATGCGCGTCTGCAACGGCAACAGAAAGTCCCACTTTTGCCATTACAGGCCAATCGATGAGGTCATCACCAATATAGGCGACTTCTTCTTCCGCTAACTGCAGTGTATCTAACAGTTGATGATACGCCAAAAGCTTATCGCTTTGACCTTGGTAAAGATATGTAATGCCTAGTGTTGCTGCACGATCTTCAAGCAATTTCGCTTTTCTGCCAGTAATAATCGCGACCTCAATGTCGGAGGTTAATAAACAGCGAATACCATAGCCATCACGTACATTAAAAGCTTTCAGTTCTTCACCGTTATTTCCCATATAAATCAGGCCATCAGACATAACACCGTCAACGTCACAAATTAATAATTTAATTTTGGCTGCTTTTTGTAAAACAGACTGAGCCACAAGACCGTAGCAGGTGTCCTGAAATTGAGGATCCATAATCATTCCTTTTTTTATACAACGCCAGCTTGGAGAAGATCATGCATATGTAATACGCCCACTAGCTTATTACCTTCGGCAACCATCAGTGAGGTTACATGCCTAGATTGCATTAAATTAAGTGCTTCTACCGCTAAAATATTGGGGGAGATTTTAATTCCACCACGGGTCATGACATCAGCGATTTTGGCATTATTTAGGTCAATACCCATATCAAAGATACGACGCAGATCACCATCAGTAAAAATACCAGCAATATTCATATCGTCATCACAAATTACGGTCATACCTAATTTTTTGCGAGTAATCTCAATTAAAGCTTCGCGTAACGTGGCTGTTTGAGGAATATGCGGAATATCATCGCCAACGTTCATTAAATCACGAACTAAAAGTAAAAGTTTGCGCCCTAGTGCGCCGCCTGGGTGGGAAAGCGCAAAATCTTCAGCGGTAAAGCCTCTGGCTTTCAACAGAGCGATCGCTAATGCATCACCCATCACGAGTGTTGCGGTTGTGCTTGTCGTTGGTGCAAGCCCTAGAGGGCAAGCTTCTTGTGGGACTTTTATACACAAATGTGCGTCTGCATACTTACCCATATTGCTATTTGGATTACTTGTCATGCAGATCAACGGCACTTTAATACGTTTTAATACAGGCAATAGGGCGAGGATCTCACCGGATTCACCTGAATTGGAAATGGCGAGAACGATATCTTTATTTGTGATCATACCTAAGTCGCCATGGCTGGCTTCTCCTGGGTGAACAAAGAAAGAAGGGGTTCCTGTGCTTGCTAATGTTGCGGCTATTTTTCGCCCAATATGTCCCGATTTTCCCATACCCATAACAACAACTTTCCCTTGGCAGTCAAATATCAGCTGACATGCGTGAGTGAAATCATCGTTGATATATTGTTCTAAGTTTTTTAGGCCTTCACTTTCGATATGGAGGACATCTTTACCTACTTGCTGAAAATCGATGTTTGACATTTTCTGTTCCATGCGTAGCTTTTCAGTTAATCGGATTAGCGAGCGCGAATTGTATAACGAATACTTATTATCAGTAAGTGCTTTGTCGAATCAGTCAAAAATTAATTGTACTTTAATGAATAAAGGCCGTTGGATTAATATACTCATCACACTTCAAGTTGCAGGGCTTTTCGTTAAGCTATCAGAGACGGCATTCAGCCCGCCGAGTCACATAGTTCATCTATGCTTCCTATCTTACCTACCTACACCATGAATTATTTAGAATATAAAAGCTTAACCAAGCGGAGGGGATCCGCACCATAAACTAAACTCAAAAAAAGAAAATTGAGTATTCTCAACTGGTAACAAATTTTTAAAGTCTAAGAGCTATCTGCTTCTATTGTGTAAAAATAATGGTTAACTGTCATTGATTCCCCTGCTATATGTATATATTAGTCATATAAATACACATTTTGAACACCAACGACACATTTAGCACGTTATAATGGTACTAATAAAATCAGGTGCGATATTAGACGATTTTCATTTTATCTTTAGGTAAAATCGCATGTTTAGCGCTTCAAAAAGATAATATTTATGATGTGGTGAGCTATCAAACAAATGCAAGCACAGACAGACAACTTAATCGAAGTACGTGACATGTGTTTTACCCGCGGTAATAGGAAAATATTTGAAAATATTAACCTTTCTGTACCGCGCGGTAAAATAACCGCCATTATGGGGCCATCAGGGATTGGTAAAACCACCTTGTTGCGTCTTATTGGTGGACAGTTACGCCCAAACCAAGGGGAAATTTGGTTTGATGGTGATAATATCCCCAGCTTATCACGCTCAAAACTGTATCAGTCACGTAAAAAAATGAGCATGTTGTTTCAGTCAGGTGCTTTGTTTACTGATATGGATGTGTTCAATAATGTCGCGTTTCCGTTACGTGAACATACCAAATTGCCTGAATCACTGATCCATACGACCGTGATGATGAAACTCGAAGCTGTTGGGTTACGTGGCGCTGCCCGCTTAATGCCTTCTGAATTATCTGGTGGAATGGCAAGACGCGCTGCACTAGCGAGAGCGATAGCACTTGACCCTGATTTGATCATGTTTGATGAGCCATTTGTGGGGCAAGATCCCATCACAATGGGTGTTTTAGTTAAATTGATTGATGAGCTAAATCAGGCGTTAGGTGTGACTTGTGTAGTGGTCTCTCACGATGTCCCTGAAGTGCTTAGTATTGCTGATAAAGCCTATATTGTGGCTCAACAGCACGTAATAGCAAAAGGAACAGGGGATGAATTACGCGATAACCAAGATCCCCGTGTTAGGCAGTTTTTAGATGGTATTGCTGACGGGCCGGTACCATTCCGTTTCCCCGCCAATGATTATCTGGCTGATTTATTAGGGTAAAATAACATGATAGTAGAGGCAATCGCTGCCTTCGGACGTCGATGGATTGAAATTTTTGCAGCTTTTGGGCGTGCGGGCTATATGTTGCTGCGTTCACTCATTGGCAAGCCTGAATTTTCCAAACAATGGCCGTTGTTAATTAAACAGTTGTATGCAGTTGGCGTACAATCATTGTTGATTGTCGCAGTATCAGGGCTATTTATTGGAATGGTACTGGGGCTACAAGGCTATTTAGTATTAACCACATTTAGTGCCGAAGCGAGTCTTGGCATGATGGTGGCATTATCACTGCTACGTGAATTAGGCCCTGTAGTGACGGCATTATTGTTCGCTGGGCGAGCGGGATCAGCACTGACGGCTGAAATTGGTTTGATGAAAGCAACAGAGCAAATTTCTAGCCTTGAAATGATGGCAGTTGACCCACTTCGACGGGTTATTGCCCCACGTTTCTGGGCTGGTTTTATTAGCATGCCATTGTTATCGCTAATATTTGTGGCAGTGGGGATCCTTGGCGGTGCATTGGTTGGCGTTGATTGGAAAGGGATTGATGAGGGCTTCTTTTGGTCTTCTATGCAATCTTCTATTGATTGGCGCATGGATATAGTGAACTGCTTTATCAAGAGCCTAGTGTTTGCATTTACGGTAACTTGGATTGCTTTGTTCAATGGTTATGATGCGATCCCAACATCGGAGGGGATTAGCCAAGCCACAACACGAACCGTGGTTCATGCTTCTTTATCGGTTCTAGGTCTAGATTTTGTACTTACCGCACTGATGTTTGGGAACTAAGTCATGCAAAGTAAAAAAAGTGAAATATGGGTTGGTTGTTTTATGTTGCTGGCAATTGCCGCAATTATTTTCCTATGCCTAAAAGTGGCTGATTTAAAATCGATTGGTAGCCAATCTACCTATCAAGTATCTGCCTCTTTTGAAAATATTGGTGGCTTGAAAGAAGGTTCTCCGGTGAAAGTCGGCGGGGTAGTGATTGGACGAATCGCGAGTATTACCTTGAATAAAGACAACTATGTTCCCGATGTGAAAATTGATTTGCTTAGTGAATATGACAATATTCCAGATTCAAGTTCGTTATCTATCCGTACATCTGGTTTATTAGGTGAGCAATACATAGCGATGAATATTGGTCCAGAAGGTGAAGAGCTAGGTATTGAAACGTTGAAAGATGGAGGCCGCATTGAGGACACTAAACCTGCGATGGTATTAGAAGATTTGATTGGGCAGTTCCTGTACAAGAGTGGCGATAGCCAAGGGGCTGCATCAGAGTCGGCTACAGCACCTGACGCGCCTGCTGCGCATTGATTCGACATTAACACGAATTTAGAAGGAAGAAATTATGTTTAAGCGCTTAATGATGATAGCAATGCTAGCGATTGCACCATTTGCAATGGCGATAGATCAAACCAATCCATATAAGCTAATGGATGAAGCTGCCGAGAAAACCTTTACCCGATTAAAGAATGAGCAGCCGCAAATTCGTAAAGATCCTAATTACCTAAGAACGATTGTTCGTGAAGAATTGCTGCCATATGTGCAAATTAAATATGCAGGAGCTTTGGTCTTAGGTACATATTACAAGAGCGCGACACCTGCACAGCGTGATGCTTACTTCACCGCTTTTGAAGCCTACCTTGAACAAGTTTATGGCCAAGCCCTTGCGATGTATCATGGTCAAACTTATCAAATTGCACCGGAGCAGCCGATTGGTGATAAAAACATCGTTGCTATCCGTGTCACTATTCTTGATCCTAACGGTCGTCCACCAGTACGCCTTGATTTCCAATGGCGTAAAAATAGCAAAACAGGTCACTGGCAGGCTTATGACATGATCGCTGAAGGCGTTAGCATGATCACAACTAAACAAAACGAGTGGGGTGATATTCTACGGAAGCAGGGCATTGATGGCTTAACAAAACAGCTAGAAATAAATGCTAAAGCCCCAATCACACTGGAAGAGAATTAATTTAATGAGCCAAGCACTGTTGTGGGAAGTATCACAATCAACTTTGCGTTTATCAGGCACGCTAGGCAGAGAGTCATTATTGGCGTTTTGGGAACAACGTGAGTCACTTGTTGCTCAAACTGAACAAATTGATGTTTCTGGCTTAGAGCATGTTGATTCAACGGGTTTAGCCATGTTAGTGCGCCTCAAAGGTGAATTTGCAACTCAAAAACGTTCACTCAATATCATTGGTATGAGTGATAACTTAACGACACTAATGGAACTCTATGGGGTTAAATCATTACTGTTAAGTTAAGTCAATTTATGTAAAAAAGGGCGCCTCTGCGTGTTTTTGTGCACCGGAGGCGTTTTCTTTGGTTTAAGAATGGCGATGGATCCTTTAGGATAGACGTCTATTTATGTCAGTAAGCGAAAATTATAAATTGAGTCATATATGGAAACCAACGAAATAAAGCAAGTATTGATGGATAAGCTATCTCTGGATGAGGTGATTGTTAATGGTGATGGCAGCCACTTTCAGGTTATTGCCGTCGGCACCATGTTTGAAAATATGAGCAGAGTTAAGCAGCAGCAAGCTGTTTATGCACCGTTAATGGAGTATATTGCAGACAACCGCATTCATGCTCTGTCTATTAAGGCGTATACCCCCGCAGAGTGGGCGCGTGATCGCAAGCTAAACGGTTTTTGATAATAAAACCCGCGAACAGTATTTAAATTATAAAAATACGAGAGTAACCGAATGGATAAATTTTTAGTTAAAGGCCCTACCCGTATAGAGGGTGAGGTAACAATTTCAGGTGCGAAAAATGCCGCACTACCAATTCTGTTCGCTGCGTTGCTGGCTGAAGAACCAGTAGAAATACAAAATGTACCTAAACTTAGGGACATTGACACGACGATCAAGCTTTTGAACCAATTAGGCACTAAAGTGGAGCGTAATGGCTCAATTTTTGTTGATGCCAGTAATGTTACAGAATACTGTGCTCCTTACGATCTGGTGAAAACCATGCGTGCTTCTATTTGGGCATTAGCGCCTTTGGTTGCTCGTTTTGGACATGGTGAAGTTTCATTACCCGGCGGCTGTGCAATTGGTGCGCGTCCTGTTGATTTACACATCTCAGGACTTGAGCAGCTAGGTGCGAATATTGTTTTAGAAGACGGTTATGTGAAAGCGACCGTTAAAGGCCGTTTGAAAGGCGCTTGCATTGTGATGGATAAAGTCAGCGTAGGGGCTACTGTTTCAATTATGACGGCAGCAACTTTAGCGGAAGGCACAACCACTATCGAAAATGCGGCTCGTGAGCCTGAAATTGAAGATACGGCGAACTTTTTAAATACTTTAGGCGCTAAAATCACAGGTGCGGGCACAGACCGTATCGTGATTGAAGGTGTTGAGCGTTTAGGCGGCGGTACTTATCGTGTGCTACCTGACCGCATCGAAACAGGCACCTTCTTAATAGCCGCCGCCGTCTCGAAAGGAAAAGTAGTTTGCCGCAATGCATGCCCTGATACGCTAGATGCTGTGTTAGCAAAATTGCGTGAAGCAGGTGCAAAAATTGAAGTCGGAGAAGACTGGATCAGCTTGGATATGGAAGGTAAGCGCCCTAAAGCAGTTACTTTACGTACGGCACCACATCCAGGTTTTCCAACGGATATGCAAGCTCAATTCAGCTTATTGAACCTTGTTGCTGAAGGTGCTGGGATGATCACCGAAACGATTTTTGAAAACCGTTTTATGCATATTCCAGAGCTTATCCGTATGGGTGCGCACGCTGAAATTGAAAGTAATACCGTATTGTGCCATGGCGTTGAGAAACTGACCGGTGCACAAGTGATGGCAACAGACTTACGTGCTTCTGCTAGTTTGGTGATTGCTGGGTGTATTGCTGAAGGTACCACGACAGTCGACCGTATCTATCATATCGACCGTGGCTACGAGCACATTGAAGATAAGCTTCGTGGTTTAGGGGCGAATATCCAGCGAGTGAAATCGGAAGATTAAGCAACTTGATTTTCTGAGTTAAAAACAAAAAAGTTGTTCACCATGGAACAACTTTTTTGATCGCTGGATAGTTGGTTTATCCCGCAGGCTCTTCAGGGATCTCTTCAATGATAACATTAATATCTTTGACTTCACCATTACGTAAGATTTTGACAGAAGCTCTGCTACCGGGGCGAATTTCAGCGACTAAGTCCATTGTTTCGGCGGCGGAAACTGCGGGTTTACCATCGACAGATAAAATAATATCACCTTGATAAATGCCTGCTTTAGCGGCTGGCCCATTAGGAGCAACTTGGAAAACACGCAAACCTTGGATCTGATCAATATTGTTATTATTGGTTCTAATTTGCGGTAGTTCACGTGCGGTGATCCCAATATAACCACGGATCACTCGGCCATCACGGATCAATTTTTCCATGATCTTGGTGGCAAGAGCAGTCGGGATAGCAAAACTGAGGCCTTCAGAGCTGAAGCCTTGGCCTGCACTAAATGAAAGCGTATTAATTCCTACAAGTTCACCTTCGCTGTTAATCAATGCCCCACCTGAGTTGCCTGAATTAATTGATGCATCAGTTTGTAGAAAATTTTGTCGGCGAGTAGAGCTTAAGCCAACTCTTCCTGTCGCACTAATGATCCCTTGTGTGACGGTTTGACCTATGTTGTATGGGTTACCAATCGCCAGTACGACATCGCCGACGTGGGTAATGCGTAACTTATTAATTGGGATCACAGGAAGATTTTCAGCTTCGATTTTTAGCACGGCTAGATCAGTTAACGCGTCTGAGCCAACTAGCAAGGCATCAAAGATAGAGCCATCTTGAAGTGCAACGAGGATTTGGTCTGGATTATCAACAACATGTTTGTTGGTGATAATATAGCCATTTGAGCTCATGATCACACCTGAACCGAGGGATTTCAGCTCGCGGCCAGACTGCGAGAAACTCCCTTTAGAGCTACTGTAGACATATACAACAGCAGGCGCTGCTTTGCGAACCGCTTTGTTGTAACTGACGGGTTCACTATCTATTTTACCGTAAAGCAAGTCTGCTAGCCCTTGGGGACGTAAAGAGGGAACCGCAACAATAATAATTAAGGCGGTTAATAGGCCTAACATGGCTGCCCAGAGAAGCTTTTTGACCATAGATATCGAATTTCAGCTTGTTAATAAAGGGAACTTGAGCATAGCATAAAAAAACAGGTACAGCAGTGGGTACTGTACCTGTTGTACTCTTTTATACGCATCATACTTCGAGTCGCAGCGTTGTTGACGTCGCTTATTTGTCGCCTAGCTGCGACTCGAACAATTTAGCGTTTATACTCGTTATACTTCAAGTTGCAGGGTTGTTGACTACACTCAGCGAGTCGAGTCATAGAGTTTATCTATGCTCCCCGCCTATCTTCACTTGTCGCCTACCTGCATCTCGAATTATTTAGAGTATATAAGGCAAAATTAGTTTTTCATCAGCAAGTACAGTGTTTCGCCACCACGTAGTACTTTCATTGCCAGAACAGGTGGTTTACCTTCAATCACTTTGCGGAACTGTTCAATATTTTCAACACGAACATCGTTCACACCAAAGATCAAGTCACCTTTAACTAAACCGACTGCGGCAGCAGGGGATTTAGGCGCTACGCTGTCAATTTGCACACCTTTAGTGTTGCTGATGGTCGCATTAGATAATGTTGCACCAAGCAGCGACTCACTCAATTTTTCTGCTTTTGTTGCTTCGCCTTCGTCATTTTCTAAAACGACTTTAACATCCAATGGTTTACCTGAGCGGATCAGACCAATGGTGATTTCTTTACCAATTTGGCTCGTACCAATTTTAGCTCTTAACTCAGCGAAACTATTGATGCGTTTACCATCAACAGATACTAATACGTCACCTGATTTGATACCGGCTTTAGCAGCAGAAGACTTAGGCAATACTTCACTAACGAATGCACCACGTTGCGCATCGATATTGAAGGCTTTAGCGATATCGGAATTCATTTCAGTACCTTTGATACCTAAAATGCCGCGTTTCACTTCGCCATGCTTGATAAGCTGCTCACTGAGGTTTTTCGCCATATTACTTGGGATAGCGAAACCGATACCGATATTACCGCCACCCGGCGCTAATATTGCAGTATTAATACCGATCAATTCACCATTGAGGTTAACCAGCGCACCACCTGAGTTACCACGGTTAATTGAAGCATCTGTCTGGATAAAGTTCTCTAACCCTTCAAGGTTTAGACCACTACGACCTAGCGCTGAAATAATCCCAGAAGTTGCAGTTTGGCCTAAACCAAATGGGTTACCAACCGCAACAGCGAAATCACCAACACGTAATTTATCAGAATCAGCCATGCTAACCGCGGTTAGATTTTTGATATCTTTTGCATTGCTGATTTTTAGTAGGGCAATGTCAGTTTGTGCATCTTTACCAATCAGTTTAACGTCAATTTCACGTCCATCATTTAACTGAATTTGGATTTTATCCGCGCCATCAATAACATGGTTATTGGTTAGGATATAGCCTTGTGCTGCATCAATGATGACACCAGAACCTAAACCTTCAAATGGTCTAACACTTTGTTGTTGTGAAGGAACATTTGGGCCAAAAAAGAATTTCAGCTCTTCAGGGATCTGTTGGTTTTGTACTCGAGTACCTGACACATGGATATTAACAACAGCAGGCAGAACTTTTTCCAACATTGGTGCCAAGCTAGGCATATTCTGGCTTTGTGCGGTCGCAGGTAATGTTGCTGGTAAAGCCGCACTGCTTACAGAAGGTAATACTGAAAGGGATAACCCTAGACTCATTGCCGCAGCAGTGAGAAAGAAATTTTTTCTTTTCATCATTCCGTAGATTCTCTCAAGAATAAAACTTATCAGGTTGTAGCTGAGCTACACTAATCACGATATTTGCTGATAACTATGACCATGGATTATGCGCAAAAGTTCAGATAACGGATAGTGAATATCCATTCTTTTACATCTATTTACATGACATGTTGATGGGGTTTTAATTTCTATACATTTTTGAAATAAAAAGAAATATTTCAAATGAAATCATATCGCGTTGACTATATTTAATCGATGATTTTATAGCATTAAATATGTTGTTTTTATGTATATGGAAAACGATATTTGGTATTGAATTGCTGAGCTATTCACCAGTAAGTGGAGCTACTGGTGAATAGAATAGACTACTTCTCTTTTTCGTCGATAGGACGAAATAGGCCTGATGCACCATCAGAGTAATCTCTTGGTGGCATTTTGACTGGCGCTTGATCATTATCAGCCTCTGATTCTGTTAGGCGATAATTAAACGGATTATCTTGCGCTGGCATATCTGGCATCAGTTCAGAAGAGCTTTGCGCCATATGTTGATATAGCTGACGGTAGTCACGGGCCATATTATCAAGTAGCTCAGCACTGCGAGCAAAGTGGCCAACGAGCTCTTTACGATACTCTTCTAGTTCCGTGCTTTTCTTGTCTAATTCAGCTTGTGCTGTCTTTTGTTGGCGAAGTTTTGGGTTTCCATAACGAACGACTAATGCGCCGATAATGAAACCAATAACTAGTCCAATTAGTGCATACTCCCAGGTCATGCTGACTCCTTCGTTTACTTCACTGTTCGCAGAAATTAAGCTTGGCTATTTATTATTATACCTGTTAACGAGTGGAATACTAAGGCAAAATTTCTTACTCTTTTATATTCGTCATTCTTCAAGATGTAGGGCTTTCCGTTAGGGAATGGTAGCGCCCCTCAGCTAGCTGATTCACAGAGTTTATCTATGCTCGCGGTCTCTTTTGGCTAACCGCCTACCTGCATCTCAAATGATATCGAGTACAGTACTCGTTAACTAAACGTTAAATAATAAATGAATCTGGTTATAATGGAGCCAGTGTATACCATATAACGGTAAAAAAACCGAAAATTTTTTAAGGATTATTCAGTTAATGTCGCCGATGACCCCCATTATGCGCTATCAACAAGCCCTTGCTGAAGGTAACTATCAGCCTGATGACGTACAGAAGCGTGCTGTTGAACGTTTAAATGAAATTTATCTACAGTTGGTCGCAACATCCTCTTCAAATGAACAAAATGAGAAGCCTTCGGGTTTAAAGGGGCGTTTAGGTCGTTTGCTAGGTAAAAAACATGTCAATACACAAGAGCCTGTGAAAGGGCTATATATGTGGGGTGGCGTAGGGCGTGGTAAAACGTGGCTGATGGATATGTTCTATGAAAGCTTACCGGGTGACCGCAAACTGCGTTTGCACTTTCATCGATTTATGAAAAAAGTCCAAGAAGACTTGATGGCTTTGCAAGGGCAAGAAAACCCATTAGATATCATTGCCGATGAATTTAAAAAGCAAACCGATATTTTGTGTTTTGATGAATTTTTTGTTTCTGACATTACGGATGCCATGATATTAGGCACCTTACTTGAAGGGTTATTTGCGCGTGGTATCGCATTAGTCGCCACATCAAATATTATCCCTGATGATCTTTACAGAAATGGCTTACAACGTGCCCGTTTTTTACCTGCGATTGAGCAAATTAAAAAATATTGTGAAGTCATGAATGTTGATGCAGGTGTTGACTACCGTTTACGTACATTGACCCAAGCGCATCTTTATCTTTATCCAATTAATGATGAAAGTCGTCAGCATTTAAATGAAACCTTTATTAAATTAGCGGGTAAGCAGGGGCAACAAAATCCTGTTTTGGATGTAAACCACCGTAAAATGCAGGCGATAAGCTCCGCAGAAGGCGTGTTAGCGATTAGCTTTAAAGCGCTTTGTGAAGAACCTCGTAGTCAAAATGACTATATCTATCTGTCGAATTGCTATCATACCGTTTTGTTGTATGACGTTCCCGCTCTAGGCGTTAAAGAAGAAAACTCGGCTCGACGCTTTCTCGCCCTCGTTGATGAGTTTTATGAGCGTAAAGTAAAGCTGATTATTAATGCGCAAGTGCCTATGGAACAGATTTATCAAGGTAGTTTGCTTACGTTCGAGTACCAGCGTTGCTTATCACGTTTGCAAGAGATGCAAAGTGAAGAATATTTAACAATACCGCATTTATCTTAAATGATAGGCTTAAATCGTTGGTATAGTCGTTAGCGTTTGTATAAAAAAGCAGCTAATATTAACGCGATGAAAAAAAATGTGTTTTGGGGTCGATTTTTGTTGCTGACTTCTCTATAATCTTGCGACCCCACGTTACAGCGATATTTTTTATTTCCCAAGAAATTTCGCATAATGCCGGCTAGGCTGCTCGAAGGGGTGGGTTTGCTGGACAAGAGTCGTGTGAACCTCACAAAGTTTATGAACATGAGTGTTCACCAACGTGTAACTTTAATATTGGGTAAGTTTTAATGAAAACTTTTACAGCTAAACCAGAAACCGTAAAACGCGACTGGTATGTTGTTGATGCAGATGGCAAAACTTTAGGCCGTCTTGCAACTGAAATTGCTAGCCGTCTGCGCGGTAAGCATAAAGCGGAATATACTCCGCATGTGGATACTGGTGATTACATCATCGTTCTGAATGCAGAAAAAATTGCTGTTACCGGCAAAAAACGCGAAGACAAAATCTACTATCGCCACACTGGCCATGTAGGTGGGATCAAGCAAGCAACTTTCGAAGAAATGATTGCTCGCAATCCTGAGCGTGTGCTTGAAATCGCGGTTAAAGGCATGTTGCCAAAAGGACCTCTGGGTCGTGCAATGTACCGTAAACTGAAAGTTTACGCAGGTAATGAGCACAACCACGCGGCTCAACAGCCGCAAGTTCTTGACATTTAATCGGGATTATAAGCAATGGCTGAAAATCAATACTACGGCACTGGTCGCCGCAAAAGCTCATCTGCTCGTGTCTTTATTAAGCCGGGTAGCGGTAACATCACAATCAATCAGCGTACACTGGAACAATACTTTGGTCGCGAAACTGCGCGCATGGTAGTTCGTCAGCCGCTAGAGTTGGTTGAAATGTTGGAAAAACTGGATCTGTACATCACTGTTAAAGGTGGTGGTATTTCAGGTCAAGCTGGCGCAATCCGTCACGGTATCACTCGTGCACTGATGGCTTATGATGAGACTCTTCGTTCTGATCTGCGTAAAGCTGGTTTCGTTACCCGTGATGCGCGTTCTGTTGAACGTAAGAAAGTGGGTCTGCGTAAAGCACGTCGTCGTCCACAGTTCTCCAAACGTTAATTTATTGCCCTTTGGGCATAAAATTGATGAAAAAACCCGTCTTTATGGCGGGTTTTTTATTGGCTGTAATTTATGATTATTAAGCTTAGTAAGTAATACACCCTATCTATGCGTCTCACCTCTTCATCTTGAAAGAATGATTGGTTTCTAGATAATATTTTTGGCACATAAATGCGTTAGTAATGCCTTACATAAGTGATACTTTGATCCAAAATTAAAATTCTTCGAGAGTATTTCTGATAGTGTCACATGACTGAAAACACGATCGTGCATAATTCAATGGAGGAACAAATTAACCGCTAGGTTATGCAACGGCAATTTTACTTGTGCAGTGTTAAAAAATTAAATAAAAAGGGAATATAATTAAGAGAAGGTTATTTTTATCTATACTGTCTAGATAATCCATGACAACCTTGGAGCCTTGTTTAGGGTTTTTAGACTGAATGATTTTATATTTTTAGTGTAATAGTCTAAAATGTGGTTGTCGATATAAATTAAGTAATATTTAGTTATGATTTTTTCATCTGTGTCACCCTAAGTTGTACAAAATCTGCTAGAATATGCGACTGCTTTTTATTTTCTAATTTCTCGCTGTATTAATGCGAGAGGGTTGTGCTGGCTTTCATTAAGGATAAATGAAGGTTTTGGCACAGGGGATTTTAATGGGCAAACAGGTAATGATTGCAAATCAGTTACAGTTTAGCTCATTTTTATGCAACTTGGAGGTTTTAATGGCTGTCGCTCCTAATAAACGTTCGGTAATGACATTATTTTCAGGCCCAACCGACATTTTTAGTCATCAAGTCCGTATTGTTTTGGCTGAAAAAGGGGTTAGCGTTGAGATTGAGCATGTCGAACAAGGTCATCTGCCTCAAGACCTGATTGATCTAAACCCATACCAGAGTGTGCCTACTCTTGTTGATCGTGATCTGACCCTATATGACCCACATATTATCATGGAATATCTTGATGAGCGTTTCCCTCATCCTCCATTGATGCCTGTCTATCCGGTTGCGCGCGGTACAAGTCGCCAACTGATGCATCGTATAGAAAAAGATTGGTACTCTTTGATGAGCAAAATTGAGAAGGGTACTGCACAAGAAGCGGATAATGCACGTCGCCAATTGGCTGAAGAACTCATCGCTGTTTCTCCTGTTTTTGCTGAAATGCCTTTCTTTATGAGTGATGAATTCAGCTTAGTTGATTGTTATTTAGCGCCACTATTATGGCGTTTGCCAGTACTTGGTATTGAGCTAAAACCATCTAGCAGCAAACATCTGCAAATGTATATGCAGCGCGTTTTCGAACGTGATGCATTCTTAGCTTCATTAACTGAATTAGAACGCGAAATGCGTCTTTCGGCACGAGGCTAAGTGGCATGATGGAAATGGCGCCTATGACACCTCGACGCCCTTATCTATTACGAGCACATTATGAATGGCTGCTCGATAATGATATGACACCGCATTTGGTGGTTGATGTCACAGTTCCAAATACCCTCGTTCCAATGGAATTTGCGCGTGATGGACAAATTGTTTTGAACGTCGCCCCACGTGCTGTAGGCAACTTTGAGATCACCAATGACGAAGTTCGCTTCAATGCGCGGTTTGGCGGCGTACCTCGTCAGGTATATGTTCCGATGGCCGCGATTATTGCAATTTATTCACGCGAAAACGGTGCGGGTATGATGTTTGAACCTGAAACCGCTTATGAAGAGCAACAATCTGCGGAGCTTGAAGTGGTTGAGAGCAATCCGGCAGAAGGCATCACGTTAGTTCATGAGTCTGAACCCGAGAGCGATGAACATTCATCATCTGATGATGAACCAACGCCACCCCCGAAAGGTCGGCCGTCTCTTCGAGTTATCAAGTAGTATTGGGTCTCAAAAATGTTAGGCAGAGGATACCCCTCTGCCTTTTTACGTTAAACACCCATAAAACACAATATACCATCAGCGGCTTTACGGCCTTCTGCAATCGCAGTCACCACTAAATCAGAGCCTCGAACGATATCACCACCAGCAAATATTTTCGGATTTGATGTTTGATAAGACATCAATTCATCACTATTGGCAATGATACGCCCTTGATTATCTAACTGAACGCCATGATCAGCGAGCCATGGCATCGCGTGTGGGCGGAAGCCAAATGCAGTGATGACGGCATCAGCAGGGAGTAAATATTCTGAGCCTTCAATAGCTTCTGCTTGGGCTCGTCCTCCGTTGGTGGTAACCATCTGTGTTTTGATGACCTTTACGCCACAGACATTCCCTTGTTGGTCAACTTCAATACTGATTGGCTGTAAGTTAAATAGAAATTCAGCACCTTCTTCACGGGCATTTTTCACTTCTCTTGGTGAGCCAGGCATGCTTGCTTCGTCACGACGATAGGCACAGCTGACTTTTTTAGCGCCTTGACGAATAGCTGTTCTTACGCAATCCATCGCTGTGTCACCCCCTCCAAGTACGATAACTCGTTTATTTTTAAGGTCGATATAAGGTGCATCAGGTTGATCGTCGAATTTCATCAATTGGCGTGTATTGGCAATAAGATAAGGTAAGGCATCATGAACACCTTTAGCATCTTCGTTAGCTAATTGTCCTTTAGTCGATTGATAAGTGCCTGTGCCAATAAATACCGCATCATATTCATCGATTAGGCTATTTAAAGAGATATCTTTTCCAACTTCAGTGTTGAGTTTGAATTCGATCCCCATTGAAGTAAAAATTTCTCTTCTGCGGATCATAATTTCCTTTTCGAGTTTGAACGCTGGAATACCAAAAGTGAGTAATCCACCGATTTCTGGGTGGCGATCATAGACCGTGGCTTGTACACCATTGCGCGCTAATACATCTGCACAAGCGAGTCCTGCGGGTCCTGCTCCAATGATCGCTACACGTTTATTTACTGGGACAACATGAGACAGATCGGGGCGCCAGCCCATAGCAAATGCCGTATCGTTTATATAACGTTCGATATTGCCGATGGTAACTGCACCAAAGTCGTCATTTAACGTACAAGCACCTTCGCAGAGACGATCTTGGGGACACACTCGCCCACAGACTTCAGGTAAACTGTTTGTCTGATGAGAAAGCTCCGCGGCTTCGATAATACGTCCCTCATTCGCTAATTTGAGCCAATTAGGAATGTAGTTATGAACAGGACATTTCCATTCACAGTAAGGATTGCCACAGGAAAGGCAGCGATCGGCCTGTGTTTGTGCTTGAATGGCACTGAACGGTTCATAAATTTCAACAAATTCAATTTTGCGTACGTTCAACGTCTTTTTTGGCGGATCAACGCGCTGTAAGTCGATAAATTGATAAACATTTTGGCTCATTTTTCTCTCCTTACTGTGCTTGAACGCGTAATTCGGCGGCTGAACGACTACGGTGTCCAAGTAGTGCATTGACGTCACTTGATTTTGGTTTGACTAATGCAAAACGGCTTACCCAATTTTCCCAGTCCGCTAAAATGGTTTCACCACGAGCTGAGTGAGTTAAGCGAACGTGTTCGGTAATTAGCCCGCGTAGGTGTTCTGCATGGATGGGTAAATCATTCACTGATAATAACTCAACCATTTCATTATTAACTCTACGTGAAAAATTTTCTTCCTCATCAAGTACATAAGCAAAACCGCCAGTCATCCCTGCACCAAAGTTGATCCCCGTGTTTCCGAGTACACACACGATACCGCCTGTCATATATTCACAGCCATTATCGCCAATGCCTTCAATGACTGCGGTTGCACCTGAATTACGAACGGCAAAACGCTCGCCTGCCAGTCCAGCGGCATACAGTTTACCGCCTGTGGCACCATATAAACAGGTGTTACCCGCAATCGTTGTTTTATGGGTTGCAAATGATGAGCCAACAGGTGGGCGGATCGCGATAATTCCCCCTGTCATGCCTTTGCCTACATAGTCGTTAGCATCACCAGTTAAAATCAGTTCAACACCACCTGCATTCCATACACCGAAACTTTGCCCCGCGGTACCTGTAAAATAAAATTGTAATGGCGACGCTGCAAAACCTTGATCACCAAAGCGGCGAGCGATTTCACCTGATAAGGCAGCACCGATTGAGCGATCGGTATTCATAATGTCATAGAAAAAGGTTTTTGATTGTTTTTTATCCAAATAAGGTTTGGCATCATGCACAATGCGTTGATTAAGTCGCCCCTCATCAAAAGGAGGGTTGTTTTCGGTACAAAAAACGGCAGCGCCGGCATGAGGCTCACTAGTTTCTAATAGGTTCTGTAGGTTAATTCTGCTTTGTTTTGCCGTTGTGCCTTCAATAATTTCAAGCAAATCAGTACGACCGATTAAATCAGTGAGTTTGGTAACACCCAATTTAGCCATAAGTTCGCGTGTTTCTCTGGCAATAAAGCGGAAGTAGTTGATCACACGTTCAGGCAAGCCATGATAGTGGTGTTGGCGCAATGTATCATCTTGAGTTGCAACACCCGTAGCGCAGTTATTGAGATGGCAGATCCGTAAATATTTGCAACCAAGGGCAACCATTGGGCCAGTCCCGAAACCAAAACTTTCAGCACCTAAAATAGCCGCTTTGATGATATCTAACCCTGTTTTTAAGCCCCCGTCGGTTTGTAAACGGATTTTATGACGTAAGCCATTAGCGACTAAGGCCTGCTGGGTTTCAACAAGGCCGAGTTCCCACGGGCATCCTGCATATTTAACGGATGATATAGGGCTTGCACCAGTTCCACCATCGTAACCTGCAACAGTGATTAAGTCTGCATAGGCTTTTGCAACCCCTGTTGCAATAGTGCCGACGCCAGGCTCTGATACCAGTTTTACGGAAATCAACGCGTTAGGATTGACTTGTTTAAGGTCAAAAATCAGTTGTGCTAAGTCTTCGATTGAATAAATATCATGATGTGGTGGCGGTGATATTAATGTCACCCCTGGCACTGAGTAACGTAAACGTGCGATATAAGGGGTGACTTTATCACCGGGTAATTGACCGCCTTCACCCGGTTTTGCACCTTGTGCCACTTTAATTTGGATAACGTCTGCATTCACTAAATAGGCAGGGGTCACACCAAAGCGACCTGAAGCCACTTGTTTGATGCGTGAACGTTTTTGTGTGCCATAACGAGCAGGATCTTCACCACCTTCACCTGAATTGGAAAAGCCGCCCAACGTATTCATTGCGATGGCTAAAGCTTCATGTGCCTCTGGGCTAAGTGCACCAATCGACATCGCGGCAGTATCGAAACGTGAGAACAAGGCTTCTTCGGGTTCAACATCATCCAAAGAAATCGCCTGAGTATTGGTTTTTAAGTTCAGTAGATCACGAAATGTCGCCGCAGGGCGGTTATTTACCAGTTGTGCATATTTTAGATAATCAGCGTAATCGCCGCTATGCACAGCTTGTTGCAGCGTTTTCACGACATCAGGGTTATAAGCGTGGTACTCGCCATTATGCATATATTTGAGTAAGCCACCTTGTTCTATAG
The DNA here is from genome assembly GCF_033550225.1 of Providencia sp. 2023EL-00965. Taxonomy (NCBI): domain Bacteria; kingdom Pseudomonadati; phylum Pseudomonadota; class Gammaproteobacteria; order Enterobacterales; family Morganellaceae; genus Providencia; species Providencia sp. 2023EL-00965. Next base: position 154,170 of record NZ_JAWUEH010000009.1, read on the forward strand.
GTAGCCGTGGTAACCATGCTTTACGTGATAAATTAAATAAATCTAATTCAAAGTCACTAAAGCTAGCCCCACTAATTCGGCTAACAACGCCATCAAAACACAGTTGGGTGACTTCTTCATGTAACCCAACAGCCTCAAATAACTTAGCACAACGGTATGAAGCAATTGTCGAAATACCCATTTTCGACATGATTTTATATAGTCCTTTGTTGATGCCATTGCGATAATTTAATAGCACTTTATTGAGTGGCTTATCAAACAATTGGTTTTCAGACATAGCCGCTAAGGATTCATAGGCAAGATAAGGGTAGATAGCGGTTGCACCAAAACCGAGCAGCACGGCGAAATGGTGCGGATCTCTCGCGCTGGCAGTTTCCACGATTAGGTTAGCATCACAACGCAAATTATTTTCGACTAAACAATGCTGTATCGCTCCCACAGCCATAGCTGCTGGGATTGGTAGGCGTTCAGGCGAAATTTGGCGATCAGAAAGGACTAACATGACTGCGCCGTCTCGTACTTTTTGTTGCGCCTCTTCACAGAGTTGTTCAATCGCTTGTTTTAAAGAGTAAGCCGAAGGCTGATAAGTGATATCAACGGTTTTTATTTTGTAATAACGGCTATCTTGTTGATGTAATTGTTGAAAATCAGAATAGAGTAAAATGGGCGATTTAAAACTTAGCCGATGAGCTTGCCCTTCAGCTTCACAGAACACATTCATTTCACGACCAATACAGGTGGCAAGTGACATGACATGCGCCTCTCTTAGGGGATCTATCGGAGGATTAGTTACCTGAGCAAATAGCTGCCTAAAGTAGTCATAGAGTACACGAGGGCGCTGTGAGAGTACCGCGAAAGGTGTATCATCACCCATCGAACCGGTTGCTTCTTGACCATTTTCACCAAGCACCCGAATGACTTGCTCAAGTTCTTCACTGGTATAGGCAAATTGTTTTTGATAGGTAGCCAGTGTTTGGTTATCCATCGAACGTTGTCCCACCGCATTTTGCTCTTGTTTCATTGATTCAAATGGCGTTAAACGGATAACGTTTTTTTCAAGCCACAACTTATATGGATGACGGCTTTTTAGATCATTATCTGTTTCTGCGCTATGAAGGATCCGTCCTTCTTGGGTATCGATCAGCATGAGTTCACCGGGGCCAACTCGGCCTTTTTCAACCACCTCATCCGGTTGGTAATCCCAAATCCCGACTTCAGAAGCACAAGTGATGAGTTTATCTTTGGTGATCACATAGCGTGCTGGGCGTAAGCCATTTCGGTCAAGATTACAAGCGGCATAGCGACCATCGGACATAACAAGACCCGCAGGGCCATCCCAAGGTTCCATATGCATTGAATTAAAATCAAAGAAAGCTTTGAGATCATCATCCATATCAGGATTATTTTGCCAAGCGGGTGGAACTAATAAGCGAATTGCACGGATCAGATCCATTCCGCCGTTGAGTAGTAGCTCTAGCATGTTATCGAGAGAGCTGGAGTCCGAGCCAGTTTCGTTAACAAAAGGCGCAGCTGTTTGTAAATCAGGGATCAGTGGCGTGCGAAATTTGTATGAACGTGCCCGTGCCCATTGGCGGTTGCCCGTGATGGTATTGATTTCGCCATTATGCGCTAAATAACGAAATGGCTGTGCAAGAGGCCAGCGTGGTACGGTATTGGTTGAAAAACGCTGATGGAATAGGCAAATCGCAGACTCCATGCGTAAATCAGCTAAATCAGGGAAAAAGCGAGGTAAGTCTGTCGCCATACACAGCCCTTTGTAAACCGTTACAAGGTTTGAGAGGCTGCAAATATAAAAATCGCTATCGGTGATCCGTTTTTCTATGCGACGACGAGCCACAAATAAGCGTCTTTCAAGATCACGAGGGCGCCAGCCTGCGGGCGCGTTAATAAATAATTGTTCTATCTTCGGAAGGCTAGATAGGGCGATGCTCCCAAGGATATCTCGATTAATAGGAACCTCACGCCAGCCTACGATAGCAAGGGTTTCATCTAAAATTTCTTCTTCAATAATACGGCGGCAGTCAGCCGCAATGGTTTCATCTTGGCTGAGGAAGATCATACCTACGGCGTAGTTGCGCGCTAAACGCCAGCCATGTTCTTCAGCAACTAAGTGAAAGAAACGATCGGGTTTTTGTAATAGTAATCCACATCCATCACCGGTTTTTCCATCAGCAAGGATTGCTCCTCGATGCTGCATTCTAGCCAGAGCGTGGATCGCCGTTCTGACAATTTTATGACTAGGTTCGCCTTCTATATGAGCGATTAGGCCGAAACCGCAATTGTCTTTTTCTAGTTTTCGATTATACAGCATGTGAATCTTCTCCCATCGTCATCGCTTCTTGACTACAACATTGCTTATCCATTTATTTATTTGTTGACTATTAACCGTGGTCTATCTTCTGCGCACACCAAACAACAGCGTCAATAAGCCGCTGTTTTTCATTTTTAATAAAAATAAACAGTAGTGGGGATAATGATTATGTATACGTCATCATAAGAGAGGGCAGTACACGGTAAGGTTTTAAATTAGCGAGATTCTTTTTCTAGGTCAAATCGTGCGTAATAAACATTATTTGCGATATAAAATAATGTCATTTGTTTGATTATGAAAGAAAAAGTCACTAAAAATGCTTTTGTGATAGAGGTCTTGTTTTCCGAAATACTGTGATACACATCACTATATAATTTAGGTTTTTTAATGCATCTCTATTGATTTTTACTTATTAATTAAGTTTATGTGTTGTGTTTTTAATTTTAATTGGTTTTTTATTTTGTTTTTTGCTGTTTTATAAAATTAATAATACAGGTGATGGATATGAAAAATACTTATGCCATTGAAAGTTAAAAGATATCACCGTGTTATGATAGTCTATATGGGTTAAGTCATGTTAGGTAACGCCTTATTTTATTTTGGAATATAGACGTTCTTAATATCAGTTATATGAATCGAACATGGTTAAAAGTGGGTATGGATAGCAAAAGTCCACCTTGATTGATGCGCAAGATCGACATTTTTTATCAACAGTTATTCGAGTTTGCGTTAATTGATATATGATTCAGCAAGGAACATATTGAGGGGTGGTTATGAAAGTGCTTCGTGGTCTTGCGCAGTATTATGTCGATCTCATGATGAAGCTTGGCTTAGTCAGGTTTTCTCTTTTGCTGGCATCTGCATTAGTTGTGCTGGCAATGATAATGCAAATGGCCGTCACAATTGTATTGCGAGGTCAAGTTGATAGCCTTGATTTGGTAGGCTCTATTTTCTTTGGTTTAATTATCACACCATTAGCCGTTTATTTTTTATCCGTAGTTGTAGAGCAACTTGAAGAGTCTCGGCAACGCCTCTCCCGCATGGTGGATAAATTAGAGGTGATGCGGAAACGTGATGCGGAACTGAATACCCAATTACAAGGAAATATTGAGCAATTAAATCAAGAAATTATTGAGCGTGAAAAAGCTGAGAGCGCTCACCTCGAATTATTGGAACAACTGAAGCAGGAAATGAAGCATCGAGAGCAAACTCAAGTTGAGTTGGAGCAGCAATCGGTGCTGTTGCGTTCATTTCTTGATGCATCTCCTGATCTGGTTTATTACCGTAATGAAAATAATGAGTTTTCGGGGTGTAACCGTGCGATGGAGCTACTGACTGGTAAAAGTGAAAAACACCTTGTTGGGTTAACGCCATTGGATATTTACGATGTCGAAATTGCTTCCAAAGTTATGGAGACGGACGAAAAAGTCTTCCGTCACAATGTTTCGTTAACTTATGAGCAGTGGCTGGTTTATCCTGACGGGCGAAAAGCCTGTTTTGAATTACGTAAAGTGCCTTTTTATGATCGTGTAGGTAAACGACATGGGCTTATGGGCTTTGGGCGTGATATTACAGAGCGTAAGCGCTATCAAGAAGCGTTAGAGAACGCGAGTAGGGATAAAACCACCTTTATTTCTACCATCAGCCATGAGCTGCGTACGCCACTTAATGGCATTGTTGGGTTAAGCCGTATTTTGCTCGATACTGACCTGACAACTGAACAAATGAATTATTTAAAAACTATCCATGTCAGTGCAGTCACGTTAGGTAATATTTTTAATGACGTGATTGAAATGGATAAGATTGAACGTCGTAAAGTGCAATTGGATAATCAGCCTATTGCGTTACCTGAATTTGTTAATGATCTCGAAAACTTAAGTGGTCTTTTGGTGCAACCGAAAGGGCTCAAATTTGTTATGGATGTGGCTGCTGGATTACCCGAAAAAGTGCTGACAGACGGTACACGTTTACGACAAATTTTATGGAATCTGATTGGTAATGCCGTCAAGTTTACTCAGCAAGGTGAAGTCAAACTAAGTATTTGGCGGGAAGGGGAGAATAAACTGTTTTTCCGTGTTCAAGACAGTGGTATTGGTATCCCAAAAGATGAGCTGGATAAGATTTTTGCTATGTATTATCAAGTGACTGATAGTGCTGGTGGTAAACCTGCAACAGGAACGGGAATCGGTTTATCGGTATCACGTCGCTTAGCACAAAATATGGGTGGAGACATTCAAGTCGAGAGTGAGATTGGCGAAGGTTCAACGTTTACCCTTTCGATTGTCGCGCCAGTGGTTGAAGAAGAAATCATCGACTCACAAGAAAATGATGATGATTATCCATTGCCTGCATTGCATATCTTGTTAGTTGAAGACATTGAGCTGAATGTGGTTGTGGCATGCTCTGTGCTAGAAAAATTGGGTAATACTGTGGATGTCGCCATGAATGGTAAAGAGGCGTTATCATTATTTGCGCCGGGTGAATATGATTTAGTGTTACTGGATATTCAACTGCCAGATATGACCGGTATGGATATTGCCCGTGAGTTGAATCAACGTTATAGCAAAGATGATTTACCGCCATTAATTGCTTTGACCGCAAATGTGCTGAAAGATAAACAAGAGTACTTTGATGCAGGAATGGATGGTGTTTTAAGCAAGCCTCTATCGGTTACAGCGCTTAAACAGGTTATTGAGCAATTCTGGGGTGAACATGCGCAAGAAACCTCTCAGGATAGCTTACAGGAGGTTTCTATGGAGAAAAACGATACTATTTTAGATTGTGAGATGCTCGAACAGTACATGGAGTTAGTCGGCCCTAAGTTAATTTATGATGGTCTTGAAGTGTTTGAGAAGATGATCCCCGGTTATTTAGCAATTTTAGACTCAAACATGGTGGCTAAAGATCAGAAAGGAATTGTTGAAGAAGCGCATAAAATTAAAGGTGCTGCTGGCTCAGTTGGTTTGAAAAACTTACAAAAAATTGCGCAACAAATTCAATCTCCTGAATTGCCTGCTTGGTGGGATAATGTTCAAGAATGGGTTGATGAGTTGAAGCAGGATTGGAAGTCAGATATAGAAACTTTGAGAAACTACGTTGATAGACGTACAAAAAAATAACCCCAACCGAAGTTGGGGTGCGCGAATACTGCGCCAACACCAGGGAAAACGTTGATCTACCTATGGTTTTCTTTCTGGGCAGACCTTTGGAATCTGTTTACTGCTTTAGAGAATAACACCAAGATACCAAATATTAGCGATTTTGTTACAAGATTCATTAAAATCTGTGATGAAGATTGATGTTTATTCCCTTTTTGCGGTACAGAGATAATTTACTACAAATGGAGCAAGATATGAAATCAATTGCGGTTATTTTAAGTGGATGTGGTGTTTTTGATGGAAGCGAGATCCATGAATCAGTATTAACTATGCTTTCTTTGAGTAAAAATAATGCTGAAGTTCATTTTTTTGCACCTAATGAAAGTCAAGTTACTGTTATCAATCATGTTACCGGAGAGACAAAAACAGATAATCGTAATCAAATGGAAGAGGCTGCTCGTATTTCACGTGGAAAAATAGCGCCTTTGTCTTCCGCTGAGGCTGATAAGCTAGATGCCCTTATAATTCCTGGTGGTTTTGGTGCAGCAAAGAATTTATGTGATTTCGCTACACGTGGAAGTGAGTGTGAAATTAATAAAGAACTATTAAGTTTAGTGCGGCAAATGCATCAGCAAAAAAAGCCACTAGGTCTGATGTGTATTGCTCCGGTGATGTTACCTAAGTTACTAAACACTTCAGTTGAATTAACGATTGGTAATGATCCGGAAACGATTGCTCAGATTGAAAAAATGGGCGGTAAGCATATTACCTGTAGCGTGGATAATATTGTAGTTGATCATACTAACAAAGTCGTAACAACACCTGCTTATATGCTGGCGCAATCAATCTCAGAGGCTGAAATAGGGATTAATAAACTCGTTGAGAAAGTATTAGAAATGGCGTAATTCACTCTATGATGAAACCTATTTCTCGATTATGGCACTGGTTAAAGCGAATTTTGCTTTCATTAATCGCTTTTTGGTTTTTAACCGTTATTGCGTTTAAATTCTTGCCAGTGCCATTTTCGGCTGTCATGGTAGAAAGACAGCTGTCCGCATGGAAAACATTAAATTTTTCTTATGTCTCTCGTTCCGAGTGGGTTGATGAAAATCACATTTCTCCTTACTTATATTTGGCTGTAATCGCAGCAGAAGATCAAAATTTCCCTCATCATTGGGGTTTTGATCTTGAAGCAATAGAGAAAGCTTATAAGCATAATATGAGTAAAAAAACCACAATAAGAGGGGCGTCTACTATCTCTCAACAGACGGTGAAAAACTTATGGTTATGGGATGGACGAAGCTGGATAAGAAAAGGATTAGAAACTGCCATGACTCCTATTATGGAGCTTTTGTGGTCTAAAACACGGATATTGACAGTTTATTTGAACATTGTGGAGTTTGGTGACGGTGTTTTTGGTGTAGAAGAGGCATCAAAACAATTTTTTAAAAAGTCAGCAAATCAACTAACTATGGAAGAAGCTGCCTTATTAGCTGCTGTTTTACCAAATCCTCATAAGTTTAAAGTTAAATCACCGTCTTCTTATGTATTAAAGAGGCAAGCGTGGATCTTGAATCAAATGTACCTTCTTGGTGGTAGGAATTATCTGAAAAATAATGGCGTGGGTTCGATACAATAAAAAAGTCATGAATTTTTACTCATGACTTTTTATTTTATAACAATATATTATTGTTTATGATTAATTAAGATAAGTGAATGCAGTCGTTACTCGACGAACACCATCTGTTTCACTGGCAATTTTTGCCGCTGCATCACCTTCCTGTTTGGTTAGAACACCTAACAGGAAAACTTCACCATTTTCAGTAATGACTTTGACACTCGATGATTTCACAGCGTCACTGGTCAGGATTTTGGATTTAACCTTAGTGGTTATCCATGTATCTTTTGATGCTGTGCCTAAATCAACGGGCTCACCTTGACGCACTTCGTTGTAGACGGCACTGGTTCCCTCAACATTGGCTGCGATTTGTTTAGCGCGCTCAGCCCATGATAGATCAGGGCTTTGCCCCGTCAGTAGAACATTGCCTTTATAGGCAGTCGCAATAATCCGTGCTTTACCTGTAATCTCTTTATCTTTATTCAATTGACCGCTAACACGAGCTTCTAGTGTGCCATCATCAACCTGTTGACCAACGGTACGTGGATCTGTGGCGCTTTTGGTGGCAACGGCAGCTGAACCCACTACGGCAGCACCGATACAGCCTTGTAGCATTGTCATACTCATGAGTATGGCTACTATTGGGAGTAATCGCATTTTTGCTCCTTAATCATCCTGATGGGGGAAAAGTGTATTATCTATAAGATCACACAAACAATTCACTGTAAGAAGGTGGACCTCTTGGATCCTGACACTGCGTTGCGATGGGATGCGAATTTCAACATCTTGAGGTCCTAATAGACCTGCAAGTTCACCGCCATCGTAACCTGTCAGTGCAACAATTGTCATATCACGCGTTACTGCTGCTTCAACGGCTTTGATAATGTCACTGCTATTACCATGAGTTGAGATCGCCATTAAAACATCACCATGCTGACCGAGAGCTCTAACCTGTTTAGCATATATTTCTGTTGGCTGTTTGCTACCAGAAATCGCGGTTAAAACGGCATTGTCTGTGTTTAATGCAAGCGCAGGAAGGCTTGGGCGCTCAGTTTCAAACCGATGGATCATACTCGTCGCAAAGCGTTGTGCTGTTGCCGCTGATGCTCCATTGCCGCAGCACAAAATTTTGTTACCGTTAAGCAGTGATTGAACCATCATCATTGCTGCACGTGATATAGCATCTGGCAGTGCTTCTGCCGCCGCTATCTGAGTTTGAATACTTTCAGTAAAACAGACTTTAATTCTATCCAGCACTTGCTTATTTTCCTGTGAAATTAACCAACATGTTCACTATCGTTAAAGGCATTCTGTATCCATTCAAACTGACTATCAGTAATCGCACAGATATCAAAACGACATGCGGTAGTTTCGAAGCTTTCTTGTCTTTCAGCAAGCCAATATTTCGCAGTTGCGAGCAGTTTTTTGCGTTTGTGCGCATCAACTGACATTACTGCGCCTCCATATTGCTTGTTTTGACGAAAACGGACTTCTACAAATACCCAACCAGAGTTATCTCGCATAATAAGGTCAATTTCACCATGCCGATTTCTGGTGTTTCGTTCAACAAATGTTAACCCCTGTTGTTGCAGGAAGGCCAATACTTGATTTTCATAGTATCGACCAGTTAACCATTGTAATGTTTTTTTAAGTGGTTTCATGACGTCCTTGTCTGAAAAGTTAGCAATCATCCTAATTGCTAGGCATGCTTATTTTGCCAATTTGATTTGACCTTGACTGAATTGCAACCAAGGAAGATCACGATACACAACACAATTATTATCGACGGTTAAGGCACCAGAAGCGCCTTGAAGGCGGAATTGAGTGTTATGTTGCAGTTGATCGTAGTTATTTGCGAGCGACCAAGCATCTATTCCCAAAGAATAGAGACGTAACAACGAATAATCATTCCCTAATTTCTGCTGTGCTTGTTTACGCAAATTATTATTTGCTCCCGCTAGCAGAGGGATATCACTGAATTTGACGCCATCCATTTCAAAACGATAATCAGCACCATTTCCAGCTTGATTGCTACGAGAGCTTGCATAAATATCAGGGCGTTGACGGCTACTAATCGCCATTTCGATCATAGGTTTGACCAAAGTGAGCTCATCACGTGTTGCAACGATATACACTGCATCGATAGAACCTGATGAAGCAATTTGAGGTTCAGGTTGAGAAATGGCAGGGTAATCTTGACCATCAATCGATTGTGCTTTTGGTTGGCTATTAACGATAACAGGCGTACCTGTCATGCGAATACCTGCTCCACGGTTTATGGATTCTTTTAATGAGGCGGTAGAGCCAAAAGATTGCATCAATACTGTTGAGCCACCTTTAGATTGCCACTCTTGGGTAAAAGCTCTCGCTATACGCTGACCAAAGTCATTGGATGGCACTAAAATTAGTGGGGCCCTTTTGCCATCAGCCATCATATGACTTGCTGCATTTTTAGCTTCGTCTTCAGGGGATAACGAAAAATAACATAAGTTTGGACGAGGTTGCAGCTTATCAGCATCTAATTCATTTAATGCTAATACACTCAGTGGTGAGCCTGATTGCGTAATGGCCTGAACTTCAGGTTTTAGCAATGGACCTACCACTAAATTAAAGCCTTCATTCTGTGCTTGTTGTAGCAACTGAGCAAGCTGTTTACCATTAGTATCAAAGACTTTGACGCTTTCATTATTAGTTGGTGTTGCTGCAATGCTTAATGAAGAATCAACGAGCTCATTATCATTGGTTGTGCTGCTATTACCTGTTACCGCAGCGACTTCCGCATAAATCTGATCTAATACATCGTTATTATTGGCGGGTTCAGCAGTAGAAGTAGGTGCAGCTCTGGTTGCAGGAGCTTGAGGTAAGCCTTTTTGGGCATCCATGAAACCTTGCATGATGGCTTCACCAAATACTTTACCTTGACCGCTCATTGGCAGAAAAAGGGCAATTCTAGGGGTTTTCCCAACAGGGGGTTGTGTAGATTGCATTAGCTGATTAGGGGGAGTCTGTGCCGCAGGGTGTCCCGCATAGCGAACTTTCCAATCATCGACACCTGCTTTGAGCGCCGCAGCATCATCACGATTATTAAGATAAATATCAAGTAAATCGACCCAACCGGCTAATGTTGTTTCATCTGAACCAATCCCATCAACCTGCTCAGGGGTCATTTGTGTTAACATTTGCCATGTGCCATCAATATTGGCTTGGCGAGCTGTTGGCTCGGTTAGCAATGTTTCTTGGCTAATATAAGCGCGTAGGACATCAATGGATGGCTTACCCTGTGCAGAATCAATGATAGACTGATAACGACTCACTTCAGAGCTAATTTGTTCAGGTGTCGTTGGGGTGATTGGTGCTTTATTATCCCCTGTGAGTTGGCAGCCTGACAGTACTAAAGCAGATAGCATTGCTGTGCAGACTAACCCTTTTTTTACATGCAAAAAAATTGAAGGACGCATACTGTATCCAGTGGTGTATTTTCAGTTGCTTAATTTTAAACCGGCTATTCGGATGAAACAATGAATCAACCTAATCAAGCAGTGGTTATGGCATCCACGCTGTATATTGTGCCTACCCCTATCGGTAATATGGGCGATATCACGCAACGTGCGCTGGATGTTCTTAAACATGTTGACCTTGTCGCTGCCGAAGATACGCGGCATTCAGGCATGTTATTACAAAACTTTGCCATCAATGCACGTATGTTCGCCTTGCATGATCATAATGAACAGCAGAAGGCAGATCAATTAATTAACAGACTTCAACAGGGCGATAGTATCGCATTAGTTTCCGATGCAGGTACACCTTTAATTAATGATCCCGGCTATCATTTGGTCACTCGTTGCCGTGAAGCGGGTATTCGTGTTGTCCCGTTACCCGGCGCTTGTGCTGCAATTACGGCGCTTAGTGCAGCAGGTTTACCTTCTGATCGCTTCTGCTATGAAGGTTTTTTGCCCGCAAAAAGTAAAGGCCGTAAAGATGTTCTTAAGTCGCTTGAACATGAAACGCGTACATTAATTTTTTATGAATCAACGCATCGTTTACTCGATAGTTTAGCAGACATGGTTGAAGTGTGGGGAGCTGAACGTCACGTTGTATTGGCTCGAGAAATTACCAAAACGTGGGAATCGATAGAGGGCAAGCCTGTTGGTGAGTTGCTAGCATGGGTTAAAGAAGATGAAAACCGCCATCGCGGGGAAATGGTTCTGATTGTTGAAGGCTATAAAGCGAATATAGAAGAAGACGACATTTCACCTGATGTGATCCGCACATTAAATTTATTGCAGCAAGAGTTGCCTCCTAAAAAAGCGGCAGCAATCACGGCTGAAATTTATGGTTTGAAGAAGAATCGCCTTTATAAATTGATGCTTGATCAAGCAAACGCAGGGGAATAGCAAGATAAACCCCTATACATAGGTCGCTAAAGTGCCTATAATCCGCTTTGGAGTTGGCCAGACAACCGCTGCTTTATCGTAGTCCCTTCGGGGGAGACGGATAGAGGGGAGGAAAGTCCGGGCTCCACAGGGCAGGGTGCCAGATAACGTCTGGGAGGCGCAAGCCTACGACTAGTGCAACAGAGAGCAAACCGCCGATGGCCTGTTTACAGGATCAGGTAAGGGTGAAAGGGTGCGGTAAGAGCGCACCGCGCGGCTGGTAACAGTTCGTGGCACGGTAAACTCCACCCGGAGCAAGACCAAATAGGGGTTCATATGGTGCGGCCCGCATTGAACCCGGGTAGGTTGCTGGAGCCAGTGCGCAAGTGCTGGCCTAGATGAATGGTTGTCCACGACAGAACCCGGCTTATCGGCCAACTCCAATTTTTTCGTCATACTTCAAGCTGTGGCTGTGTTGGCTTCACTCAGCCACCCTAGTCACATACTTTTGTATGCTCCTAGGGATGTCTTCGTTTTGCCGCCTTGCCACAACTCGAATTATTTAGAAAAAATTCTCAGTTATTTTTTAATGGATTAAAAGGAATGACTTCTTACGGTTTTTTAAGGTTACTTAACGGCTTGTTTAACCATTTCTAGTAACTTACGCACATCGTCTGGGCGGGTGTTGCCGCTTTCTTTATCAATAATTGAACTGTAAATGTGTGGAATGATCTTTTTCACGCCGGCATCGAGGGCAATTTGCAAGATTTGTGGGAAATTCTCTAAATCAATGCCGCCTGTTGGCTCTAAAGAAAAATCATATTTAGCACAGGCTTGTGCAACGGCTTTATATTCTTCAATGTAAGTTAATCCTTTCATATTGAAGAACTTGATTGAACTTGCGCCCATATCTTTTAACATCATAATGGCAGTTTCAACAGGTACAATACCCTCTGGGGATTGAGAACTCAGTGGGCCCGTTGAGATTTTCACCATACCAACAGTGCCACTTGGGGAGACTAAAGCATTGACGAACGTTTCATCTTGTCCAAGTAACGCACGGCTAATCGGTGCGCCAGTAAATACTTGGTTAACATGCTGCGGTTGGATTTCTTTAGAAATTAATGAAACCATAGTTGATTGGTTTGGATCACCAGCCCCTAAGCCAACAGACAAGGCATTGTCTGTTTCTTGTGCATAGATACGCATGTCCGCAATGGCGCTGTCTAAATCAGGGTAGTTTTTTGATAAAACGCCAACAACAACATAAGTTTCAGCCGCTTGATAGATATCTTTGGCATTTTGATGGCTGCCAGCAAGTACGTTTAGGCAAACACGGTTTTGATAAAAGTTTGGTGACAATTTCATCTTACATTCCTTTTACTAACAAACGGATACGCTCTGCAATAACGCCAAGTTGTTGATTGCTAACACTGCGAATATCGGCTTCCACTTTGCCTTCATTGGCTTTGTATTCACGGAAGTAGATCGCGGTATCCCCTTGTTTTAATTCATGCATGATTTGGTAGGTTGTTTTACCAATCATTTTTTCATCGAAGCTAATTTCAGCACGAGCAATATCACGGCCAGCGGCATCCCATACAATACGCGCTGAAATTGCAGGGATCGCATTGAGTTCTTCAATAAAACCACTCATGCGTTCCACCATTTCAGCCCCTGTTTCTTTGGTTGCCGTCAAGTATTGTTCAATCGCCAGTGTTAATCCTAAAATGCCTTCTTTCCCGACTTTCATGGCTCGGCCAATGCCTTGGCTTTGGCGTTTTACCCATTCAACATAGGTTTTTTTACCCACAACGAGGCCGCTGGTAGGTCCTTCAATCGCTTTGGCACCACTGTAAATCACTAAATCAGCACCTGATTGATAGTAGCTAGTCAGATCTTCTTCTGCGGCAGCGTCAACAATCAATGGGACATTGTGTTGGCGTGCAACAGCGGCAGCTTCACTCACGCTTAGCATACTTTTCTGTACCGTATGGTGAGACTTGATATACAAAATAGCTGCGGTTTGTGGGGTGATCTTCGCTGAAAGTTGAGCTGAGGAACATTCATTAGCAAAACCTGCCTCAATCACCTTACCGCCGCCAAGTGTCACCATGGTATCGACGGGGGCTCCGAAGTTAACGTTGTGACCTTTTGGTAGCACAATTTCGCGTGGAACCACTTTAGATGATGAGTGTAAATTTAACAGCAAGTCATCGTCATCACGCACAATCACCGCAGCAACAGCTTGTGCAATACCGGCGGAGGCGCAAGAGACGACAACGGCACTGTCAACATCCAGTAATTTTGCGATGTAATCGCCTGTTTTATTCACTAAATCTTTAATTTCAAAATAGTGATTAAGGCCATAAGCGACACGTTCAACCACTTCGGGGGTTGGGGTTGATACGCCAAGAATGGTCATGCGGCCAGAGGCGTTAATCACGTGTTTTAGCTGATACTTTTCATAAATCGATTGCATGTTCAGATTCGCCTTCTGCATGAATAATATGTTTGCCGCCAATAATTGCTGCGATAGGTACAAAACGTTGTGTCCCTACACGATGTTCACCTTCTGCATCGGTCAACTCAGTGCGTTCTTCTTTGAGATCAAACAGTGTGATGTCAGCATCAAAGCCCGGTTTTAAATAACCTTTTGCCGGTAAAGCTAACAAGTCAGCCGCTTTTTCTGTTACACAGCGCAAGATTTTTTCAGCGCTAAAGCCCATGCACAGAAACTTAGTCATGACAAAGGCAAGGCTGTAAACAGGACCATTAACACGGTTGCGATGGTAGATATCAGAACTAATGATGTCAGGGTAGGTGCCAATTCGCATGGCTTGTTCTGCCACTTTGAAACTAAAACTTTCACCACCGTGTCCTACATCAAGGATCACACCGCGCGCTAAGGCTCGAGCAATAGACGGTTTTAAGTTTCCTTGCTCGTCCAAAATACGATTGGGTTTCCCATTGAAACAGTGGGTAATAATATCGCCACGCGTTAGTAAATCGGCAATTTCGTCAATATTTGGTGGGTTATTACCAATATGTACCATTAATGGTAGTCGGTGCTTTTTCTGCATCTGTTTGGCTTTGATCAGCGGCTCAATTCCATTGTCACCGACAACACTTTTACTCATCCGTGCTTTCATGCCAACAATGAATCCTTGATGGCGTTCAATCGCCTGTTGAAAGCAGGTTTCATTGATATTGTTCATATCAGACAGTTCGTTTTGGGCAATAATGCCAATACGTGAGATGTTTAATAATGAAAACACATTGGTTTGAGATTTTTGTGTGAGCTGATAAAACTTGTCGATATCGTCAGCACCGACACTACCTGCATCAACCAGTGAGGTGACACCACCCGCAGCACCTGCTAAGTCTGGGTCATCGAAGTAGATAGGTGACTCGGTAAAACAGTGAGCATGTGAATCAATCCATCCCGCACTGACGTAGGTTTCCCCTTTTAGGTCAATCCATTTTTCAGCTTGTTGGTTGCAGGCCAACTCAGGGCCTGCTGCTTCGATTTTTCCATCTTTGATAAGAATATCAATGAGTGTGCCATCGATACGCTTACCCTGTTTGATGATTAAAGAATACATAATTACCTTCTTTGTTATCTTGTCATTAGGCTGCGAGAGGGAAGAAATATCCAAACAGCATCGCACCTAAAATTGCGCCACCAGCGACCGGTTTTTGCCATACATAGAAGATCAGTGCACCAATCAAAGAACCGATACCAATAGGAATTGATGCGGCCATTGCGGCTAGGATAATCAATGGACCTAAGAAACGGCCTGATGTATTACCCGCACCCATCATGATGTCTGCACCAAATGTTGAGTTGGCTTGCGCGATAGTAAATTTACGAGCGAATACAATGATCAAACCGATAATGAGTCCAAGAATTAATCCTGTGATCAGTGAGATCCAAAAGTTAGTGACTAAAATGTCCCAACCTGCTGCAAGGAACAGCGCAGGTACACCAAGGCCGATACCAGTTTGCAGGGCACCACCGATATCCAAGATACCGACTAATGATCCTTCGATAATACGAGCAAATAGGAAGCTAGCACCAAACGCAGCAACTGCACCGTAAACACCTGTATCTAAACCTGCTTTTAACATGGCCACGAAGGCAACTTCGTTAAATGCCCCAAACCCGTAAACGACATACATATGAGTACCGGCAAAGATCCCTGCTGATAGCAACCCAACAAAGATTGGGAAAGACCATTCCGCGTACCAAAAGTCTTGTTTGTTGATTTCAGTTGTCATGATTATTTCCCGCTCAGCAGTCCATGGATGTATTCAAGCCATAGAGGTTTATCCAGATGGAAAGAGGTGATCATTTTCAGGTCGAATTCACGGAAGAAGCCACTCAGAACAAACAGCAGCACGACAGTGATCATCATTGTGCGAGTAACACGGTTCCAGCCGTTGTCATCAACGCCTTTACCGATAAGAATACCGAGAACCAGACCAGGGATGGCGTTGCCCATGATCAGCTGTGCACATCCACCAAACAGGGTTGCCCAAAAGCCAGAACGACGACCTGCATCCATCGCTGCCAACCAGAAAATAACTGGCATCACGGTATTAACCAGCAGGTTTGCCGCCGGTACTAACACGTTGATCGCCGTAGTTTGTAGCGCAGCAGGAACCGCTGATGCAGTGGTGTTTAAGAAGGCAACCACCAAAGCACCAATCACGGTACAGGCAATGGCCATTTTTTTAGGGTTGTGCAGAGTTTCTGCGACGTTGCGGTTTTTAGATAATAGGGCAGCCGCACCCCAGTTAGGGATAATGCGGTGATCTACGTCTTGCGTGAATGCCCCAGCAGCAACGGATGATGCCCATGCGTTGAAGAAAAAGCCTAAACCAAATGAAAAGTGAGAAGCAGGGTCGCCTTCACAAGCATTAAGTTCGCCAAGTGTACGGAATGCCCCCATCCCTTGAACAGTAGGAGCGTGGAACATTCGAGCTGCACCCGCACCAAGGCCAAAGCCGCATAGGCCGCCAATGATGAGGGACATACCCAATATTTCTAAGAAAGATGCAGTTTCACTCATGGAAATGCCTCCAGACCTGTATTGTTTTTATTGTTCTGTAAATGGTATTTCGTTGACAGAAAGTAGGGTGACATCTAGCGAAACGTCGAGCACCACACGAAAATGTTCACGTTTACGGGGCAGAAAAACGAAAAGAAATTTTTCTGTCCGCGATTGTGAGTGTGCACTCACAACGGCAACATCCTTGGGCTCAATTCGCAGGATAATGTCATTGCTTTCTTTCAGTACGGTGCGTTGAATGGAGTTCAGGGCATCAGCAATCGCTTTTTGCTTACTGTCGCCTTGACCCGAGACTCGCACAACCGTTTCGATAGATTTCTTCATTTATGCGTCGCCGTATTTTTTGATATAGGCTTTAACCAAGCGCTCGCCGAGTTCTTCTTTATCCATAAAACCGAAACCTAACACGATGCAACCTTCTGCAATCGCGGTTTCGCCTTCTTCGATTGAACGCATACCATAACGTGCTTTGTAACCATATTTAGTTTGAGCAGTGATTGCGCCTGCACCGCCACTACCGCAGAAAGAGATCCCCAAGTTAGCTTGTTCTGCATTCATCACGTCGCCTAATTTCATATCAGCAGCGACACCTGGCACAACAACGGCTTTACCGCCAGCTGCTTCAACACCAGCAGCGACTTTTTGGCCTTTACCTAAACGATCTCCGATAGCAACAACAACTTGTTTCATAGTGATTTTCCCCAAAAATTAATCATTCGAACGGATTACTTCAAAGTGAACTGAAAGTAAAAATGTCTCCTCTGGTGCCAATCCCGGCAGGGTATCGACAACACGTTGCGACAGCGCAATAGAGTGTTGTGAGATTTCATCGAACAGACTGATATCCACTTCAGGTAATGCTTCGCCTGTTTTTGCTCTTGCTACCATGGCTCTTAGATGAGACTCCAACATCTGTTGTTGTACATCGGTGGTGTAGCAATTTTCCTGTTTAAGCCAACCACTAATGACGGCTAACAGCTCCTGTGTTACTTCATCGATGTCGAGGTTATGTTCTGACATCTTGAAAACGACAACTGATTCACTCATAACTGTTTAAAATCCAAGGTAATAATGCAATTAAACTGCTTGTTCCTTCATGATGAATACCTTAATCGGTTCTATGTGGCTTGTGCAGGCATGGAATTTCCACTTAAAAGTGGAAATAAATTGGAAGTGGCTAAATGTGATTTGTGGTTATTGATTGAGCTAAATGGAAAATAAATGGAAATAACACCTATTTTTGATGATTTAAAATCAACTGTCTTAAATTGGTTTGTTGATAATTAGATTTAAATTCAGTTAGTTAGCTATTTTCTGACTGTGCTGGAAGTCACAAACTGCAATTTTGCACTAAGTGGAAACGAAAAAGTGGAAATAGCGCATGAGAGAGCGTGTTTATTTCCACTTGGGAGAATATTGACTAAAAACGACCGGTTTTACTAAAAAACAAAATGATAGAATTGCGGTTATGATCACGCAAAATAATGCAATTGCTATTTTTCCGATAGTAAGTGGAAGTAAAAACAGAATAGGTGTATTGCGTTAAAAATAGGCAATACACCGCGATAGGAAAAGAGATTAAAGGATACGCGCTAAGCTGTCTTTGGCTATCACTTGGAATTCGTTGAAGTTTTTAACTGTTACTAATCGGCGAGTGGTTTTCTCTTTCACAAAGGTGACAAATAGATCGTAGATAGCCATTGCTTCTTCATAATCAGCTTTACTGATCGCCAGTAAGAAAATGACATACGCATTTTCTTTGGTGTCTTTATTCCACTCGATACCTTTAGGCGCCACAATTGTTACGACCACTGTTTTGTTAGCCAGCAATCCCAGTGAATGTGGTAGGGCGATGCCTTCACCAAGTAGAGTAGAGACAATAGACTCTCGCTCTTGTAGCGAAGGGTAAAAATCAGCAGTGACATAGCCATCTTGTTGTAGCTTTTGGCAAACGGTTTGGAATAACGTTTCTTGACTGATCTTATCGTTAATCACCATAAAGTAACGTTCATCAAAGAAACGCTCAATAATATATGGGCGAGTTTGATCCATCATGGCCAGTCGACCGACTTGTTCTAATTGATAAGGGGTCGGGAAGGGCGCAATTTTAATCACCGGTTTATTTTTTTCAGAGATACGCACCGTGGTGATCACAAAATCTTCTTCTACTTGATCCAGTGATTCATACTCTTGCAGTGTCAGACCTCGGCTAAACTTCAGTTGTGGGAATTCACGCATGATTTTTGACTCCACCACCCGAAAAGTTGAGTTCCCCGCATCAGTCACCACAAGCACTTCAGTTTGCCGAATAGAGCCTGCGCCATAGTTTCTTTCTAAGCTAACACCAATATGCACGGCAAGGTAACCCAGTTCATCTTCATTAATGGGGTAAGGAAGTAATTGTTTGCTCGCACTGGTTAGTGCACTTAAGGTGACATCATAGGCGAAGGGGTAATATTGTTTTATATCACTCAGGAGCGGGTTAGGTGTGATGATATGATATTGAAGTCGAGTGATCAGTGCCGCAATATGCGTGTTAAGATCACGCTTGAGTTTTTCATCATTACGTAAGTCATAGTTATATAATTCATTAATATAATTAAGAATGTATTCAACTAACTCACTGTGGCTACCACTTTTTTGCTGAGCAACATCTTGATTGCTGATCCGCTGGGCTATGATTTGATCATGAAGGTAGCTGAGCTCTGGACTGGAGAGATCGCTACCAAGGAAATAAATCAATCCTTTAGATACCTCATCACAGGCTTTACGTAAGGTTTCTTCACTATCATGATTCTTGATAATGGAGGTCAGCTCATGACCACGTGTAATACGTAAAATAGTCACTGCACAGTTAAATACTAAGTAGAGATGGCCTTCATTACTGAGACGAATATCAAAGCGATTCATGCTGTTATGTAGCACTTTATCGATATAGGTTAAATCAAGGTTATCTAAGCATTCAGGCTGGAAAGTGGCTAAGTCATGATTTAGCTGTTGTGAAAAGCGACGCCATAACGTTTCAGTCATGCAGGCTCGGATTGCCCATTCGCTACCGTTAAGGCGGATCCCTTGATGTGGAATGCTTTCTAATAGTATTTGGTATTTTTGTAGATGTTCCCTGACGATACTCATATCTTGCTGTAGGGTTCCACGGCTGATAAACCACTCTTCAGCAATATCATCCAATTTAACGGGTAAGGAAAGCATCAATAATTTTAATAGTAATGCATCGACGCGCTCTTTGCTGGTGCGGGGGATGCCATTTTCAGCTTCATTTTGTTGTGTTAGTTTGGCGAAAAGCGCTTCATCATCGACTTTTAAACAATAACCGCGACCACGCTCATAGATAATATGGGCGCTATAATTTTGTATCAACTCATTAATTTCATTGATATCAGAACGAATTGTCCGTGTTGAAACGGAAAAACGCTTTGCTAGTTCATCTTGAGGAACAACCTCATCAAGGATACTGGCAAAAATTTGATTAAGTCGTTGTTGAATGAATAAAGCCACGAAAACACCTTTTAAAGCTTAACAATAGCTGATTAACCAAAATATTATACTCGTCATAGTTCAAGTTATAGTGCATCTCATTGAGGTATGGCGACGTCGCTCACTCTCACCAGTCACATACTCGTGTATGCTCTTAGCGACGCGTTCGCTTGTCGCTTAGCTGCACCTCAAATTATTTAGAGTAGATGCGAATTTTGGCGGACGATGAGCTGGACTCTACCATAAGGTGACTAATTTACAGAGTATGTCGGATCATAAAATTGCGAATATCATCGCAAAAACGAGAAGGTATCGTAAGCAGAGCATTTTTGGAGGGGCAAAGAGAATTTTGCCCCTATTAGGTTGGTTATTCGCCAATATCAATCAGTAATGCACGTATTGTGGCAGGAGAAGAAAGTGTTAACTCATTTTCATCTTGAATAAATACACCGTCATTACAACGTAATTCAAGTGTATCCCCACTACCTGCTGTGAGGCTGGCTCCACCATGGATCGATTGGAGATAAGCATTTTTACCTTTCAACTTAATATGTTGTGGGCTATCAGAGCCAATATTTAGCTGGGTGATCCAAATTTGTTGACGTAACTGTAAGCTATTGTTTTCACCAGTAGGCGAGGCAATGAGCATATTACTGTCATCAGGCACTGCAATTTTTTGAGCGGGATAGTACTCCTGCTCAGGGCAAGCATTTAGCCATAATTGCAAGCGGGTTAATGGCTTTCCGGAACAGATATTGTGCTCACTGTAGCTTAAATCAGGGCGGGGTGAAAAGCGGATGCATTCGCCTTCACTCACCTCTATTCGATTACCTGCGCTATCTCGGTATTCCGCACTACCTTGTAGAACTAAGTTAACAAGATCAACATGCGGGTAAGTTTTGGGCTGAAAAGCACTTTCAGGTGCAATCACTTCCTGATTCAATACTCGTAATGTTTTAAATCCCATAAAGTCAGGATCAAAATAATGGCCAAAGGAAAACGAATAGCGCGCTTGTAGCCAACCGTAATCAGCTTTTCCGCAATGGTTAACGGCTCTTAGTGTCATCATGGTGGTTAACCCCTCTTTTCGTTTTAACAAAAATATACAAATCTATACAGTCATAATAAATAGCTGGACGTCGAATTGTTAGCCAGTTAATCTGTTGCCTTCATTCAAAATTCCTGAAAGAGATATTCCATGAGTAAAGAGAGAGCATTAACACTTGAATCATTAAGGGTGATGGATGCGATCGACCGTCGCGGTAGCTTCGCGGCTGCTGCTGATGAATTGGGTCGTGTACCCTCAGCACTCAGCTATACAATGCAAAAATTGGAAGAAGAGCTCGATGTGATCCTATTCGATCGTTCTGGACATCGAACAAAATTTACGAATGTTGGCAGAATGTTGTTAGAGCGTGGTCGAGTGTTACTGGAAGCAGCTGATAAACTCACCTCAGATGCTGAGGCGCTAGCTAAAGGTTGGGAGACTCACTTGACCCTTGTTTGTGAAGCATTGGTTCCGGCCTGTGATTTATTTCCTTTAGTTGATAAATTGTCTGAAAAATCCGACACACAACTTTCTATTTTAACCGAAGTTCTTGCAGGGGCATGGGAGCGCTTAGAAAGTGGTAAAGCGGATATTGTGATCGCGCCAGATATGCATTTTCGCTCATCTTCTGAGATCAATTCGAAATCGTTATACAGTATCAACCATGTGTATGTGGCTAGTCCTGATCATCCTATTCATCAAGAGCCTGAACCACTTTCTGATGTTACGAGAGTCAAATATCGAGGCATTGCGGTTGCTGATACCGCTCGCGAAAGACCTGTGATCACCGTTCAACTATTAGATAAGCAACAACGGCTAACAGTTTCGACTATCGAAGATAAACGTAATGCATTATTAGCAGGTTTAGGCGTCGCGACGATGCCTTATCCATTGGTGGAGCAAGATATTCGAGAAGGGCGCTTGCGTGTTGTTAGTGCAGAGTATAGCCATCAAACCAATATTATTATGGCGTGGCGCCGAGATAGTATGGGGGAAGCCAAATCGTGGTGTTTGCGTGAGATCCCAAAACTGTTTGCCAATAAAAACAAATAATCGCACATAAAAAAGCCCCCAAACCGGACAGAGTATTGGGGGCAATGGCTAGGATGAATATTGCGTCATACTGCAAATTACAGGGGGCGGCAATTAGCTTGCCGAATTATGCTTTCCCTTGAATTAGTTAGAGTATAAGAGGGCATAATGATGATTGTATTACCATTTCTTGTTTAATAAATAGTCGATGCTGAATTTCCCTGGGCCAGTCACAGCAAGGAGTAAGTAACCTCCCGCAATCGTCATATTCTTCATAAACATCAAGCTATTTGGTCCAACGCTAAAATCAATATGGAACAGCAGAGCGGTTAAAACAGTAAACCCAGCCGTGAAAATAGCCACTGTTCGTGTTAGGAAACCAAACAGAACGGCTAGTCCACCACCCAGTTCTAATAAAATAGTTAAAGGTAATAAAAACCCTGGAACACCCATTGCTTGCATATATTGTTGGGTGCCTTCATAAGCGTCACCTAATTTGCCATACCCAGCAACAATAAACAGAATTGGCATCATAATACGAGCAAGTAATAAAACACCATTTTCTAAATTTTTCATTAAGATTCTCCAGCTAACTTGGTCAGCAAATGTCTAATAAATTCAATATTTGTCACTATATAACGTTGTTTTTAGCACTAAATGATTAGAAATCATTTGATGTACGTATAGTAATTATTTATTAGTTCAATAAAAAGCAAAGGATATTAACAAAGATGGACAAAAAATTTGAAGTATGGATTTTGAACGAATAAAACCTGAGGCGATCACTTAAGTCGCCTCAGGTTTTTTTAAAGGGAGAGATTATTTCTGATTAGAATTGACAGCGCCCCGGATAGTACGGATGACACCCCAAGTAGCGAGCGCTTTTTTTCCTAAAGAAAAAATTCGCTTTGGGCGCTTAATGGTATAGATAGACAGTAAACCCGCAGCCGCCATAAAAATTGGCCTAAAAGTGACGATAACTTTCCATGTGCGATCATAAGGCTCAGTGACTTGTAACCAGTCATCAGAAGCGGCAGATAACGCAGCACGTTGTTGATCAATTTTGTCGATCAGGTGCTGTTTTTTTTCGACTAGCAATTGGCGTTTACTTTTGTTCATTATCTGATCCTACCAAAGCTTTTGAGTCCTTCTTTAATTGTTCGCGGGTTGCACCAAGTAAAGTCGACTGTTTCGCTTTTTTGAGTGTCCAAATAGCCCCAATAATGGCTAACAAAATAAGAACACCTGTGGTAATCGCTAGAGCTTGATAGCGATAAATAGGATCAACTGACCAAAAGATCAGACCAAGCAGACACATTAATCCAAAGGCGGTAAATAGTAGAGTGATACCCGCCATTAAAATAAGTTGAATTAGGGTGGTTTTTTCTTCCTCTAACTCAACCGCAATTAATTGAATGCGGGTTTCTACCATTTGTACTGCGATGCCAGCAATGCGCTGCAAGGTAGCTAGGACCCCTTTACCGGGGCCTTGACGCTCTTGTTGTTCCATATGAATTAACGTTTAGCGAGCAATACGCCGAGAACAACGCCAACAGCTGCACCAATACCGATACCTGTCCATGGGTTTTCGCGAACATAATTATCTGCACGACCGGCAATTTCTTTGGTTTGCTCAGTGATTTTTTCACCAGCTTGGCTGAGTTTAGCGCGTGAAGATGACAGGGCATCTTGTGCTTTATGTTTTAGGCTCTCTATTTCTTCTTTTGATTTGTTTCCGGTATCGTTGAGCATCGCTTCTAAAGAGTCTGCCAGTGCTTTGAGTTCTGCGCGTAGTTCTTCTGATGAATGGTTCGATGACATGGTGGAGCCTCCGATAAGTTAATTAATCAATATACTCGTCATACTTTAAGTTGCAGGTTTGTTCACTTGTCGTTTACCTGTACTTCAAATGATTAGAGTATAGAAAAATATAATGCCAGTCTTAACAATAACTATTTTTGCTATAAGTGCAATGAATGATTGCCTATTTATTGATTAAATTAATGTAAAAGCGTATTTAATTTTAAATAAGAAGAAGTATTGTGAAATTTTTGTTAGTAAATTGTTATCACTAAAGGGGGCTAAGGGTTGGCAATAAATCAAAGATAAAGCGAGAGGTGGATTGCCCTCTCGCTTAATAGTGAACTTATTTCTTGGTTGAGAGCTTTTTCTTGACGACCACTGCGATACTGCCGATAAGACCAAGGATCAATAGTCCTACAGGGATCAACATCAGCACATTCATAATGTGGTGTTCATATTGCAGAAATATCGGGCTTTTACCAAAGCCAAAACCAATTGCAGTTAGGATCAGCACCCAAAGTAGGCCACTTAGCCAATTAAACACTTGAAAACGACCATTTTGTAGGCCTGCGAGCCCTGCGATTGTCGGTAATAATGTCCTAACAAAAGCTAAGAAACGACCTATCAATAGTGCTGCTAGGCCATGACGATGAAACAGGCCGTAAGCGCGTTGGTGGTAGTGTTCAGGGAGGTGTGCTAACCAACCTTTTACCAACTTAGTATTACCCAGCCATCGTCCTTGAATATAGCCAACCCAGCACCCTAGACTTGCACCAGCTGTCAAAATAACAATCGTCAATGGGTAACTCAGTGTACCTTTTGCAATGAGAACACCAACAAGGATCAGTAAACTGTCACCTGGTAGGAATGCGGCAGGGAGAACCCCATTCTCAAGAAAAAGAATTGCAAATAACATAAAGTAAATAGCCCAGACCAACGCAGGGTTGGATAGGGTTGCATAGTCTTGATGCCAAAGGGCAAAAAATAGTTCTTTAACTAATTCCATTAATGTTTCCTAAACGGCAATAACAGCAACAATCTTATTGTTGAGCAGGGAGACATGGATTATGCGAATACCTAAGTGAAAAGTCATGTTCCCTCAGGCTGTTAGTTTAAAGCATGCCCACTTTAACAAAAGCGAAAATAACTAAACAGTAAATTCTTACTCTATTTTTAGAATTCATTTAAGTTTTTCATTGAAGGGATCCTATGAACAAATTGTCTTTCGTGCGGTAAGTGACGTCAAAATAGATACTATCAGTAGTTTTTAAGCTAAAAATGATAAAAAAGTGTTTTTTCATTATGGATCATTTCCTCAAAAAATTTATTGAAATATTGAAGGCTAATGATTGCATTTTAGGACTAATTACCCTATCTTACTCGTTATAGCAAAGGGGAGTAACTTCTTCTTGTCGGTTTATCGTCATTACGGTGCACACATTGCGCCCGGTAGCCGAGCACCACAATTTCCTGATCCTAGGGCTTTTGTGTTGTAAGTGAGACCTTGCCAGAAGGCGAGGTTTGCACGTTGTTTACAACCAAAAAGTGGTCACTTTAGGTTCAAACAGTTTAAAGCGGCTGGCGTCTTCTGAGATGTCAGCCGTTTTTTGTTTTTAAGGAAATTATATGCACTCTGTGGGTAATCCTGTTTTATGGGGTAGTTTTGCGGCCATAATCTTGTTCATGTTGCTTGTCGATTTGTTTTGGCAAGGTAAGCACAAAGGACAAGCGATGTCGATGAAACAAGCTGCGGCTTGGAGTATTCTTTGGGTCACTTTATCACTGATCTTTGCTGGTGGGTTCTGGTGGTATCTCAACGACACTGTTAGCGCTGAATTTGCGAATAGCCAAACAATGGCATTTTTAACGGGTTATCTACTAGAAAAAGCACTTGCGGTTGATAATGTATTTGTGTGGTTAATGTTGTTCGGCTACTTTGCGATCCCTGCTAACCTACAAAGAAGAGTATTGGTCTATGGCGTGCTCGGTGCCATCGTACTGCGTACGATTATGATCTTTGCGGGTAGTTGGCTAGTCACCCAATTTAGCTGGATCCTATACCTATTTGGCCTGTTTCTGCTGTTTACCGGACTTAAAATGGCGTTTGCCAAAGAAGACGATTCCCCCATTAATGATAAGCCATTAGTCAAATGGGTACGTTCACATTTACGTATGACCGATGAGTTGCATGGCGAGAAGTTTTTTATCAAACGCAATGGTGTGTTATTTGCAACACCGTTGATTTTAGTACTGATCTTAGTTGAAATTAGTGATGTTATATTTGCTGTTGATAGCATCCCTGCAATTTTTGCTGTCACGACTGACCCATTTATTGTACTCACATCAAATCTATTTGCGATTTTGGGTCTGCGTGCAATGTACTTCTTGCTCGCCGGTGTTGCTGAAAAATTCAGTATGCTTAAGTATGGATTAGCGGTGATTTTAACCTTTATTGGCGTCAAGATGCTATTAATGGATGTTTACCATATTCCAACCGCGATTTCGCTTGGTGTGGTGGCTGCCATTTTAGTGATTACTTTGATTATCAATACGATCGTCAATAAACGAAACGCCTCTCATTATTAACATTTAACATCAATTTAAAATTAAAGCACTCATCATTAGTATGAGTGCTTTTTTTATTTAATTGATTGAAAACCATCATACATTTTATCATCCCCTATCCTACTATAAGAAACAAAATACAGTTAAGATCACAGATATGTAAATATATTGTTAAAACAAATAAATTATTGTCTATATTTAAACTAATCGCCTTTTCAGAAGACAATTATTCCTTATACTGACAAGGCAAGCACATTTTATTCCTAATAATGATAAATAATATATGGGTCTTCTATGGAAACGAACAGAATGGGGTTATGGCAGGCCGTAACAAGAGGCAGTTTAGTTAAACAAATACTTGTTGGTTTAATTGCGGGTATTTTACTGGCATGGTTATGGCCAACAGGAGCAAAAAACGTTGCATTGTTGGGGGATTTATTTGTTAGTGCGTTAAAAGCGGTTGCACCAGTCTTAGTTTGGGTACTGGTTATGGCATCGATTGCTAATCACCGTAAAGGGCAAAAAACCAGTATTCGTCCAATCTTAGTATTGTATATATTAGGTACCTTCTTTGCCGCATTGGTTGCGGTAATGGGATCCTTTTTATTTCCATCAAACCTTGTTTTAGCCGTTGGTGATACTCAACTTACGCCTCCAAGTAATATTGCTGAAGTGCTTAAGGGTTTATTAATCAATATTTTTGCTAATCCAGTCGATGCACTGATCAAAGGTAACTATATTGGTATTCTTGCTTGGGCAATCGGTCTAGGGATTGCTTTACGCCACGCAAGTGATACCACTAAGAGTATGATCCAAGACTTCTCAGAAAGCGTCACTCAGCTAGTAAGAGTGGTGATCCGTTTAGCACCTCTTGGTATTTTCGGACTGGTTGCGTCGACCATTGCGACTACAGGGTTTGCTACTCTAAAAGGCTACTTCCATGTATTGGCTGTATTGATTGGTTGTATGTTGGTCGTAGCGCTGATTGTTAACCCAATCATTGTTTACTGGAAAATTAAACGTAACCCTTATCCGCTGGTTTTTGCTTGTCTACGTGAGAGCGGTGTTACCGCCTTCTTTACCCGCAGTTCGGCAGCCAATATTCCAGTAAATATGGGAATGTGTCGCCGTATGAACCTTCATGAAGACACTTATTCAGTTTCGATTCCATTAGGTGCAACCATTAACATGGGTGGGGCTGCGGTTACGATTACAGTGCTGACATTAGCAGCCGTACATACATTAGGTATCCCTGTTGATATTCCAACGGCATTATTGCTGAGCGTAGTCGCCGCGGTGTGTGCTTGTGGGGCATCTGGTGTTGCTGGAGGCTCATTATTGTTGATCCCACTGGCTTGTAATATGTTTGGTATTTCCAATGAAATTGCTATGCAAGTGGTCGCGGTAGGAGTGATGATTGGTGTGTTACAGGATTCCGCAGAAACTGCACTTAATTCATCAACTGACGTATTATTTACCGCCGCGGTTTGTTTGTCTGAAGATGAAAAGTTAATTGATCCAGAAGCTCAATTTTCACAGAAAGATCCGTGAATGATGAAATAAACCCACTTTTATTTCTAAATAATTTAGGGTGCAGCGAGATGTTAGCTGCACCCTATCTTAATATAGGGTGTTGTGCTCGGTATAAGCGGCGAACACCTTATAACCTTATAATTGATAGGCGACTTGCATGCCTTGCTCTATTGCCCTTCTTGCGTCTAACTCTGCGGCAACATCAGCACCACCAATCACATAAGCGTTGATCCCACGTTGTGATAGCTGCTCTTTCAAAGGGCGATAAGGTTCTTGCCCTGCACAAAGAATAACATTATCAACAGGTAAGCAGCGTACTTGATCTTGATGTCGAATATGCAGCCCATCGTCATCAACGCTCATATATTCAACGCTATTTAGCATTTGTACACCTCGTTTCATTAATGATAAGCGATGTACCCAACCTGTTGTTTTCCCCAAACCAGCTCCAACTTTACTGTTTTTACGTTGCAGCAAATAAAGTTGTCGAGGAGATTGTATTGGGGGGGATGAATGTTTGAACAATCCACCTGCGGAATGAATATTGGTATCGATATTCCATTCTTGATTGAATAATGGTGGATTCAAACTACTGCTTTGGCCTTTTTGGCTTAAATATTCCGCGATATCAAAACCAATACCACCAGCACCAATAATCGCAACAGAGTGGCCAACAACGCGTTTACCGAGCAAAACATCAATATAAGATAATACTTTTCGATGATTTACCCCTTCCAAATGAATGGCCCGTGGCACAACGCCCGTTGCAATAATGACTTCATCAAAATCTATTAAGTCATTAATATCAGCTTGGTGATCAAGGCGAACATCAATATTCAGTAGTTCGAGCTGGCGGCAAAAGTAGCGGATCGTTTCATAGAATTCTTCTTTTCCAGGGATCTGCTTCGCCATATTAAATTGGCCACCGATCTGATCTGATTTTTCAAACAAGGTCACTTTATGTCCGCGTTTAGCTGCATAAATCGCACATGATAACCCCGCAGGGCCGGCACCAACGATAGCAACAGATTTCAATTGCGTGGCTTTTTCATTTGGATAGTCAAGTTCTCTAACGGCTTGTGGGTTTACAAGGCAAGAGGCGAGTTTGCCGTTAAAAATTTGATCAAGGCAGGCTTGGTTGCAACCGATACAGGTATTGATTTCATCGGCACGATTTTCCTGTGCTTTACGTACAAATGCCTCATCAGCAAGGAATGGGCGTGCCATGGAAACCATATCGGCTTGCCCAGTGGCAAGGATCCGTTCAGCAACAAAAGGGTCATTGATCCTATTCGTTGTGATCAGTGGGATATTGACGTGCCCCATTAATTTTTCAGTTACCCAGCTAAATGCACTGCGTGGTACTTGTGTAGCGATGGTTGGGATCCTAGCTTCGTGCCACCCGATACCTGTATTAATCATGGTTGCACCTGCTTGCTCGATAGCTTTGGCTAGATAGAGAACTTCTTGCCAATTAGAGCCATCTTCGACGAGATCAAGCATCGAAAGTCGATAAATAATAATAAAATTCGCCCCTACGTGCTGGCGGATTTGGCGAACAATTTCCAATGGAAAACGAATTCTGTTTTCGTAGCTACCACCCCATTGATCAGTTCTATGATTAGTTCGTTTAGCAATAAATTGGTTAATTAAATAACCTTCTGAACCCATAATTTCAACGCCATCATACCCCGCTTGTTGTGCAAGTTTTGCCGTGTTGATGAAATCATCAATAGTTTGAGTTATCTCTTGTTCAGTCAACGCTTTGGGTGCAAAAGGGGTAATTTCAGCTTGAATGGCACTGGGAGCAACGATATGTGGGTGAAAACCATAGCGACCCGCATGTAAAATTTGTAAGGCGATTTTACCGTCGGCTTGATGAACTGCCTGAGTGATCGCTTGATGAAAAGGTAGCTGCTCAGGGCAATTAAGTACGGCACCATGGGCTGTTAATGCACCTTCTTTATTTGGTGCAATTCCACCAGTAATGATCAAACTAACGCCATTTTCTGCGCGTAATCGATAGAAATTAGCTAAGCGTTGACTACCTTCAGGGTGCTCTTCAAGGCCGGTATGCATTGAACCCATTAAAATACGGTTCTTTAATACAGTGTGCCCCAAATCGAGAGGGGAAAAAAGATGTGGGAAATTGCTCATATTTTGCTCCCTTAAGGGGTCTTATTCTACTCTAAATAATTCGAGGCGCAGCTAGGCGACAAGTGAACGAGCCGCTAGGAAATGTGACTCGTGCGAGTGAACGTAGTCACCATACCTTAACGCAAAGCGCTGCAACTTGAAGAATGACGAGTATGACAGGTCAGAGGAGTTAACTGTAGCTCAATAAAATGGTTAATAGAAAAATATGTTAAAAAAATGTGATATTTATCATGTGTTTTATTTGTATATAGTTAGCGTCAATGATAATTACGTATTATTTTATACTTCTGTCACAATTCACCTGTAGAAATAGTCAGAGCGTTCAATATAGAGGTAAACCATGAAAAATATATGTCAGGTGATTGAACTTGAAGGGAAATTTGTACGACTTGAGCTATTATCTCATCAATATGACCAGCAATTTTCCCATATTATACAACGCGATGGTCTACACAATTTATGGTATACCTCGGTGCCTGAGCCTGAAAATGTCAGTAAAGATGTTGATAGGCGGCTGGGGCTTTATCAAAAACAAGAAATGCTGCCATTTGTTGTGATAGATAAAACAACAGGCAACCCTGTAGGTATGACGGCTTATAATAAAGTCGATCATGAGACTCGTAGGGTTGAAATTGGGGCGACATGGTATAGCCGAGAAGTTCAACGTACAGCCATTAACACCGAGGCAAAATTTTTATTATTGCAATATGCCTTTGAATCTCTAGCTTGTGTTGCTGTGGAGTTTAGAACTCATTTTTTGAATCAGCAAAGCCGTAAAGCGATTGAGCGTTTGGGGGCAAAACTCGATGGTATTTTAAGAAGCCATGTTTATACACGGACAGGAGAACTACGCGATACCTGTGTTTATAGCATTATCTTGTCCGAATGGCCGTCGATCAAACGCCATTTAGAGTGGCAAATGGTTAAACCACGGTAGTGATTATGGAGCACATCTTCTAATGCGCTCCATGTACTTATGCTGTTATAAGTATTCGTGCATTGGTTTAGTCATAAAGACATTATTTGGCATTTTCTCTGTTGTAATGAAACCCGCAGGGCTTTTGATCAGTGCAGGTATGCGATTAACCAGATTAGCACAGGTCAATTCGACCGTTGCTGGGTTATTCACTTCAATGGCTGTATTTGGTTCACCAATAAATTGCCAACTATTTTTATCACACTCATTTGCCGTTAATATTTTTCCAATGCATTCTGTTTCTAAGGTTATGCCTTCAGCAGTTTCGGTGATCACAAGCGCAGATAAACCTAAGACATCACCTTTTTTAACCGTCATTTTTAAGGTATCTGAATAGATATCTTCGGTAGCAATTTGAGGAACACAACGCTGAGTTTGATTGGTTATAGTCAGCCCTAAACGGCTAGCTAACCAACCGTTTTGTGTCCACATATAAGGTGGAGCATATTCGCCACTTTCTATTTTTTGTGAGATCTCCGCATAAGGAAGATCATTATAGTTACCAATTTGCTGATTAAACTCAGTCACAGTTAATCCAGCACCGTGGCCTTTTGCGAGTGCTATCCCATAATCTTCAACATTATAGCAGCTAGAGCCTTTGATCTTGGTTAGCTTATGCATAGAGCCGGCTAAGGTATCAATCAGTACACCCCAGTACATATCTGGATAACCGCTACCTGCTAGGGTGCAATTAGTCGTTTTTGCCAGTTGATCGAGTTCTTTAGTTATTTCAGGTGATGAATTCCATGGATAAAGGGCTTCTTCGCCAGTCGAAATCGCATTGATGCCTAGGCGAGCAAAGAGGGAAAATGCGTCATTTAAGTCAGCCATGGTACTCAGCGTTGCGATAACGCCGACGTCAGGTTTTAAACGAGATAATGTTGCTTCGGCTTCATTCAAGGGCTGAACTTTAACTCCTGTTAACTCAGTACCCGATATTTCACCAATATCTTTGCCAATAAGCGCCTCATTGATATCAAAAGCCGCTACGACTTCAGCGCCATGTTCTTGTAGGTAACGGATCAAGAACTTGCCCATTTTTCCACAACCGTATTGAACAGCACGTACTTTTTTCATCGTTAAGATCCTGTTGTTAATCATCTACCTACATACTCACCTAATGTAGATAAATATTATTGTTTTATATCAATTAATTATGCTGTTTCGATGTTTAAACTATAAAACAGATTCTGTTGGGGCTTTATCAGGAATATTTCATTTTTTATAAATTATTTACTGTAAATATATGTTGGAAAAGTCTCTTATAAACGCAAATACAGCAAGAAAAAAGCATCATTATTTCATTATGAATAATAGTTTTTGATGATGCTATCTTGCTGAACGATAAGGCTGTGTAAGTGATTGGATAGAAAATCGCCATACAGTTTGGAAAGACTAGACCTGAGATAAAACAGCACGTATAATCGCTCCCACTTTGGCCCCTTAGCTCAGTTGGTTAGAGCAGTCGACTCATAATCGATTGGTCGCTGGTTCAAGTCCAGCAGGGGCCACCAAATTTATCAAGGAGTTACGTTAATAGCGTGACTCCTTAGTTTTTTCTAGGATACCTATAGGATACCAGCGAGCGGTAATCACAGGTATTTAAGGGTATTTAATATTTTTGTTTTTCCTCATTTATCTTATCCATAACACTGGTTTCTCTCCCCCAGCGAATATCCATAAGCAACTCATATAATATTTCTTCCATGCTTTCGCTTAGCTCTCCATGTTTTTCTCTCACATCTTTGTATAGTGATGAAAATTCTTCATGCAGAGCGATCATATCGTTTGATATTTTTCTTTTACTTTTTTGTTGTAGTATTTCGTTTAATTTATATGCAATGGTTTCAAGGCTGTTTAGTATTTTCTTCATCTAGATCCTCTGTATTTATTTGTTAGGGAATTTCATCATAGTTTAGTTACTTTCGTTGTATAGGGGAATTCCTTATTGTAGGATAGATATCACCTACAATAAGGAATTGTACAAATGAGAATGACTAAACGTAAAAAAGAAATAATGAATTTGTTTGAGGCTGATAACCTCGAATGGGTGACTAGTCAAATAGGCGCACCACCTTTTGACGTTGCTGGAGTTGCTTACATACTCAATGGCATGGATTCTTTTAACAAGAAAAGTATTGTTGAATCAGCGCGTAGAACGCTAGATAGCATGGTTTCTGACGGGTTATTAGAAAAAGTATCAAGCTATGAACGACGTCAAAATCGGACTCAAGGTTCTGGTGATTCCCCTGGTGTTCGTTGCGTTGTTAGTCGATATGGTTTACCAGGGCAATGTAACCTTGTTAAGTATGAAGATAATGGGGAAGATTTTATTGAGGGTGAATGTGTTAGGGTAAGCTAATATCTTGCATAACTAACTGGTACCCATGCCAGTAAGAGGATCTTCCTGTAATCGTAACTGTTTGCCCCTTTCGGCATAACATCAAACTCAATGCCCGTTCATCAAAACCTATAACCCTCATGGGGTAATTACTACGTTTATCACTCTGTACTTCAACCATCATTGACACCATCACCTTATCAGTAGTTGTAGCGACTCGCTGAGGGCATTTCGTTACTACTCCGGTAATGGTGGCTATTGGGCTCAATTTCACTTTTTTCTTTTTCATTATTTTTAATCCAAATTAGGTGCACCTAAAACAAATGAGTTACACACCATCAAAAGAGGCTAAGCGTTCTTTTTGTTCACCTGTTAAATTGAAAGCAAAGTCTTCATGCTCTATCTGCCATGTACCAAAGCTCATTAAGAAAGCGATTGCAGGGTCAATCTTGTTAGCGGATTTCTTTTTATTCGGCTTAATATTGGCGTTCGCGTCTGTTTCCATCACCACGTTAGCCATTGCCCACGCAAGCACTGGATCGCCATTGTGACGGATGATTTTACGGTTAACGAATACCTCGGCGGATTTCGCTACAGGGCTAAATTTCATGTAGGTTTGAGGGAATGGCTCAACGTCTAGCCCTGCTCCTTGTAGCTGGGTTCTTAAGTGGGTGGCGTTCCATGTATCAAAGCCTGTGAGTTTGATATCAAAAACTTGGCTATCTCTGAGCACATCGTCACGAATGCGATCATAATCAATGCAATCTCCTGGTGTAGTTCGTAGCCAACCTGATTTAACCCATTGACGATAAATAGCCCTGTTCTTATTGGCAGGGTTCTGTAGCTGGGCTTCGGGGATATAATGACGAGTCAATAACAACAATTCATTATCAATGGGGAAGGTGTAGCAAACGCTAGTAATATCACCCGTAGAAGATAAATCCATGCCTGCGTAACACTCTAAGCCTTTAAGATCAGTTTCGGCATAGTCCATTTTACAGGCTAACCATGCCCCCTCGCCCATCCACGGGGTTTCACCTTGACACCAGATATTAAAACGTTTGGTTAACATTTCCGTCCATTGTGAAGGGATCCCTCGCGCTTTTTGTATCGTATCATGCAGTGCGTCACCATCAACCGACACATTTAGATTAGGATTTGCTTTGATCCACAGGCGTTCATCATCAATTTCGCTTTCATCATCCAGCTCATAAATCAAGGCAAATAAAGATTCGTTTTGTTCTTCACCGTCAAGAATTTGACAGCAATAATCATAGTGCTGCTTACAGGCTGAAACAACGTTACTACCAGAGGTTGTGATAGCAAATAAAATCCCCTCGGGACGTGCTCCCATCCCTAACTCAAGGGCAGAATAGACCGCATTATCTGGGTGCAAGTGATACTCATCAACAATAGATAGGCTGGGGTTTGTTCCCTCAATGGTTGCCGCCTTAGCTGCAAGGGGCTTTAATATGCTATTTCGTTTAGGGTTAACGACTTTATGTTGCTGTATGGCTACCCGTTTTTTAAGTGGTTTAGATAACACACACATTTGACGGGCATCATCAAACACAATACGCGCTTGATCTCGGCTCACGGCTGCGGTGTAAATATCTTGCTGCCCGTTTTCCATCACTAAAAACCAGTTGGCCAGAATAGCGGCTACGGTAGATTTGGCATTTTTGCGGGGAACTTGAATATAGGCACTGCGGTACTTTCTGCGCCCCGTTGCAACCACCTTGAAACCTAGGAGATTAGCAAAGGCAAATTGCTGCCACGGCTCAAGCTCTATCGGCTTACCTCGCAAGTGCCCTTTGACGTGCGGACAAACACGAGAGAACCCGATAAAACGCTCTACAATCTCATTATCAAAGGTGTAAAGCGGGTTATTTAAGTCATTATAGTAACGCTCAACGGCTTGTTTTAGCCGCTGACAGGCAGGGATTTTGCCTGTTTTAATGTCACTCGCGTACTGCTCCCATGCGTTCATAGGCGATCTAACTCGTCCTCTTCGTCTGTTTCAATCGGATTTTTACGACGAGAAACCGGATCAAACCCAAGTAGTGAGGACATTTTTATCATGATTTTTTCAGCATCAGCCTTGGCACTGAGTGAGGGATTACGACTCTCACTACCTTGGCTATTGGTAATACTAAACCCGCGATTGTCTAAGTCCTCAACGGCTTTGCGGTACATTGAATAATTGACGCAATACAATTCTAAATTGTTCCAATCAGCTAAAGTAAGATCGTCACGTTCAGCCAATATTTTGGCTTTTGCTTTCCACTCTTTAGCGGCTATTTCATTAAGATAAACGGGGGGTTTGGGTGCTCTTGCCATAACTTGTTATTTTTCCTAGTAAATTATTTTCAAAAAAATTACCGTGCGTAAAAATTCGAGGAGGCGTTCGGTTCCTGAGATGAGGGCGTTTGTCATTTTTGATACCCCACCCCCTCTGAGTGCCTTTCTAACGGTTTCTAAAGCAATCCATTAGCTCTTTATCACGTTGTGTTACACGCCTTGCTACAGGCTTTGTAGGCGTTTTTTGTTGCCGATTACGGTACGGTTCACTGTGCTTTAGTAGTCCTTTAACTAGCTGATTTATTTCATCTTCACGCATTTTGGTTATACTCGTGTCGCCAATCATGATGTTGTGCTGCTTTTGCTTCCAACTCTCGATAAACACCGTTTTTACGCTTTTGCTTGGTTATTGGGTCCTGTTGCTGTGTTTTTCGGTTATGGCAAGACTGGCAGAGGGGTTGATGGTTGTATTCAGGCCAGAACAGTACATCACTGTCACCCTCAATCGGGATAATGTGATCAACAATAACGGCAGGGGTATATGCACCTTGTTCCAGACAATGCACACATAACGGGTTGGCCTTAAGGTACTGTAAACGATATCTTCCCCATCGATTGCTATAGCCTCGTTCCGTTCGCGTTCCGCGCTGGCTATCCTGTTGTCGTCTGGCTTCTCGCTTATGCTCATCACATCGACCAGACTTCACACGCTGCTTACAGCCCTGATAGCTGCAACGCTTAAGGGGTTGCCATGCCATCTAGTACACCCCTACATCTCGATAGGTTGACCATAGAGAATCAATAGTGAGGGGCACTTCTTTCAATCCATCAGAGCCGACCATCTCCCGATTCTCATACAGCAAACTGATATACATCAAACAGCCCACCTTAATTGCTGAGGTGAAGGGCAATCCATTATCAAACCGTTTACCAATATGTTGTTGGCAAACTTCCAGTGCGGCATCGGCATATACAATTAAGATGGCATCGTCGTAATCATCATCAATACGGCAATGCAACTTCATTTCTTCTAGCGTGATTTCGGGCTTACTCATTAAATACCCCTCCCTTGCAAAGCAGTTCTAATAAGGTGTGTTTTGTATCAGGGATAACCGCCACAATGCCGAATTTATCGCCAACCGTATTTAACTTGTGATAAACGACACGATGAGAGGTGGTAATATCCGCACGGTAACGTAACCAGATACGCACTGTTGCTTCACTCATCGCCATGCCTGATGCCATCAACTCACGCCCACTGATCGCCTTTACTTCTGCTGAAACCGTGGCGACATTTACCCACGTAGTGATATAAGAGCCTGACGGCATTTCAGTAAGCTCTGCCCTTTGGATCGTGATGTGATGCCTTAATCTTCCGGTTTTCACTCTTTCACCTCATCAGACTCTTTTTTAACTTCGACCGTTTGCTTCCAAGCCTGACTAAACTCATCCCCACCCTCACGCGGTGGCAATCCCTCGCGCTCACGGGCTTCATTCGGACACATCACACCGGATTTAATCGCGGTCTCATAACTTCTAAAACGCTCTGTAGGGTTAGCACGGAGTAAATCAGCCGTATCAAATTCCACTTGATAACGCACATTCGGAACGGGTGAGGTGAGTAACAAGGCAGATTTAATTTGTTGCTCAAAGTTAGCTAACCACGGGCGCATAGTGATAGTGAGCAAAGCGCGGCTAGCCTCACTAAAATTGCTGTAGGTACTGTTTGAATATTCTTGTAAAAAGATGGGGCTGATATTGAACATGCGGGCGATATCTTCAATAGTGAAACGCCTTGAAGCTAACCATTCCGCATCTTGGTTACTCATGCCTAGCTGCTCATATTCCATTCCACCCTCAAGAATCGGGGTTTTTCCTGCATTTCGCGCCCCTTTATAACGCTCAAGGGCTTCTAATGCCTTAGCTCCCTTGATGCTATCAAGCCACTCACCCGATTTAATGATCCCCGATGCCATCATGCCATCTTTCATGATGCTAGCCCCGTGACGTTGTTGGGCTAACCCTAAACCCAATGTTTCACGGCAAATGGTGACAGGGGAGCGACCTAAAAAGCCGTCGTCCGTGGCATAACGTAAATGTAAAATTTCTTCTTGTAAGTAGGTTTTCACCTTGCCGCTATAGGGTTCGGTAATGGTGTAGCTGTATCGATGCTCACCTAATCGATTGATAACTACCGCACTCGGTGGGTAAGGGTGTATAGCTTTTGGCTGTCCGTCTTTACCCCAAGTGATCACTGCATAAGCATTCCCATTTAATAAACAATGACGCATTAAGGTACGCTTAAATTGAAAAGCGGTCTGGCAATCGTTCGGATTTTCATTGAGCAGATAATCAACAGGGTGATCACTTAACCACTCCCTTGATTCGCGCCCTTTATCATTGTGGACTCGATACAAAAAACACGGCATTGAGGCAATCGCTTCACTAATTACAGTGACGGCATTCATCACGGCCGGCAATCCCTCAGCTGTTGACGAGCTAACATGTTCACCAGAATTAGTATTTGATATTCCTGCCAGTGAGAGAAACTCATCAATACTTAGGCTACGGGCTTCGGTGGGTTTACGTTTGAATGGCCACATTATTCCACCTCAGATAATGATAACCATTTTTCCCTCAAATCAGGGGATTGGGGCTTAGTGGTCGTTAATGAACGTTTAGCAATCTCTACCCCACTATCAGGGTAAGCAGGTAAACTGGTGATCGTAATTTCGCGGAGTTCGGCTTCCAATACTGTACGGACATACGGTTCTTGACTAATATCCCACTGATCTTTAATCGCGCGAAAACCAAAGCTCATACCGTCAATATCACCCCGTTCAACCAATGTGAGTACATCGCGCCCTAATTGCGTATCGGGTGGAGTTAACTCAAAACGTAACCCTGTCGCATCTTCGGTGAGTTGTAATGTGCCAGAGGTAGTACGACCTAATAAGTTGGTATAATCATGTTCATAAAGTGCGCGAACATCAGCACCACTGGATAAACTGTTGCTAAAGGCGTTTTGTGCAAACTGTTCAACAAATTCATCCCAGAGCACATGAGAGCGGCTATTCCACTTAATCACATAGCCCACCAGCTTTTGATTATTGGCTGAAAGGGTCGCGGTACGAATTTCTAAATCGGTATTTTTCATAGGTATTCCTGACAAGAAAGGGGCTTAACGCCCCCTCGGTTATTCACCGGCTGCTTTAACTTCCAACACCTTAATCGCGTTAGAATCCACCAGCCCACCCCCTAAATATTTATCGGTGTGAACTTTGATAAAGCCCGGCTCAGTGATATTGTCAGGACGAGTGCGCGTACCTGTTTCATGATCCACAATGAAATAACCCCGTTTAAAGTCACCCAATGCAATCACATCATCAGCCATGTTTTCGAGGTAATGAACTGACAAGCCTAACAAGGTATCAGGATCGCCAGACTGTAAACGGTCACGCCAGATATAATCCCCATTGCCATTTTTCAGCTTCTGCACTTTAGCGGCAGTATTGGAATTCATCACCCAAACCGCATTTTTGCGATATTTCGCACGTAATTTAAATTTCAGGTCAATCAAGCTATCGGCTTCAATGGCGGCAACGTCGAGTTTTTCCAATGTGCCAAATGCGCGATCTTTATCGGCTTTAGCTTCACGAGGGTAAGCCAAGAACCCTTTTGCTTTTTTCGTACCGTCACCTGTGACAAGATCCGTTTCTTCGGTATCAACAAACGTGTCGCCAATTTCAGTGCTTAACCAGCCCAGAATATCTACATCACTAAAATCAATAATTTCTTGGGTGGTTTTTGGATAGGCATAGATAGGGAATAATTTGATACTGACTTCTTCTAGTTTTGGTGTGCCAGTTTCGGTACGGGCTTGACCCTCTTCACCGTGATTGACCTTAGCACCACCAACAGAAACCAATTGTTTATATTCATTGCTGTGGGTCGTTTTGATGGTACAAATTTTACGCATTACCGAATCATCGGTTAATTGCTGCATAATCTGTTTATTCAACTCAGGAATAACGGTATAGCCACCATCAGCCGGAACCCCTGTCGATAAAGTACGGGTTTCCCCTGTCAGGATATAATGACGTAATTCATCATTACTGACGGTTTTATCACCTAATACGTGTTTACCGGCTTGGCTGCGTTCTTCGTCTGCAATCGCTTCATAACGGGCAATTTCAGTATTGAGGGATTCCGACTGACTACGCAATTCATCAAAGTTTTTCGCTTCATCTTCGGTGAGTGAACGTTTTTCGGTTTCTGCTTTGGTGAGCAGTGAGCGCATTTGCTCGGTGAGGGTTGCCTTTTGTTGGCGTAATTCGATAAGTTTTTTCATGAAGTGGTTTCCGTAAACAATAAATGTTAAGACGTGAAACCAGCTCGAGAAAGGGGATGACCGTTTAACTGGAGATGCCTGTCTGAGGAGCAAGGATTAAACGGTCAAGTGGCGGCTCACGTCTGAGTGCCACTTCTTAATATATATCTGAAAAATTTAAAGAAAACACCCCAAGTATGATGCAGTAAGCATCCGAAAACATGAGTAATATTAATTTACATAACTTTACTTTTAACGATATCGTTTATCATGTTTTGGCATTTTTTCGCGTATTTCTTGCAAGTAAGCAATGAATATATCCAGTTGCTCTTGGCTTTTAGCAAAAGGACGACCTGTAAAATCATCCACTAAAAACCCGTGCCCCTCCACAAACAAAAAGTGATCGGCTTTTACATGATATTTATACTCCTCAAGGGACATAGTTTCTAAACTATCAATTTGACGATCATCTAAATATTCATTACGTAACGTTGTCATATTGTCCATATTTATTTCCTATTGATTATTTTCTAATGATTCGGCGATTGCCCGTAAATA
Source organism: Providencia sp. 2023EL-00965 (assembly GCF_033550225.1). Classification (NCBI taxonomy): domain Bacteria; kingdom Pseudomonadati; phylum Pseudomonadota; class Gammaproteobacteria; order Enterobacterales; family Morganellaceae; genus Providencia; species Providencia sp. 2023EL-00965. The sequence continues at coordinate 194,805 of NZ_JAWUEH010000009.1, forward strand.
CATACCCGCCTGATCTAAAGCGGCAGCCTGTATAAACCCTGAGACTAATTCAGGGTGTTTTTCTGCATACCCATCACCAAAAACGCTGTCTATTGCTTCCTTAGCATCAATCAGCCATTCATGGGCGGTTTTAGTTGCTTGTGTTGCTAATGTTTCTGCTTTAACCATTGTTAACTCCGTTACTGTTTTGCCGCACCTTGCCGCGCGAATGCCGCATTTAAATTTTGCCGCACTTATGCCGCACCTCTTTTTTGATAAATCTTGTAACTCATTGCTACATCAGTATTTTTTTGAATTGCCGCACTTAGCTTGTGTATATGCGCGGGAAGTGCGGCAAAGTGAGCGAAAAATAATCAATTGCCGCACCATGCCGCGCGAATGCCGCACTTAGTCTGAATTTACAGGGTAGACATTATCCCCCTCTATTCTAATCAATCCCTCCGTTTTCAGCTTATCTAGCCAGCGAGAAAAGCTCTTATTTACAGCACCAGCCCCAGCCCCTAGCACCGCCTTTAAGTCGTCTTTCAATATGGCAATCGTGCAAGGCTCATTTTGACTGGTACGGCTTCGTATCGACTGCCATAACGCAATATGGTTATCTGAAAGGCGAGTAATGCCCGCTAAAGCCGGATCGCTTTCTTTTACTTCTCTTGGCTTATCCATCACTGTTAATGAGGTGATAAGTTCGTCATCTTCATCATGGAATAACTCAACCGTACGCAAATCATAAGCGTGCCGCTGGGGTTCTTCGGAATCTTTCATTTTGGTACAGCTTAAAATCAAGGCTTTATTCTCATCCTCACGCCTCACGTTAAATTCTGCATCTAAAGCCGCACGGAACGCGCTAGAACCCCTTGCACCTTTAGCTTCATCTTTGCCTGAATGGTGAACCACCAGCACCGTAGCCCCTGATTCTCGCTTGATAGTGTCGCATCCCTCGATAAAAGCCCCCATGTCTCGCGCATCGTTTTCATCAGAGCCACCAAAACAACGGGCTAAGGTATCGAATACAATTAACTCCACATTCTTACCCGTCATTTCTTTGATGTAATTAACGGCTAATAGCACCTCGTTAACCTCTTGATGCCGAACAGGGAAAACAGGACGGTTAACTAAATATAATGAGGTTAGGGGCTTATCCTGGTTATACACTTTTTCCCATGCCTTAATACGCCTTGGTACACCAATACCCCCCTCACCAACGACATAGAGCACCGCCCCATCAGTAACACGTTTGCCCGCCCAAGTTTTACCCGAGGCAATATGACACGCCCAAGACACCGCAAGGAATGATTTATACGAACCACTCGGGCCATAAATGCTACACAGTGATAAAGCAGGTAAATAACCTTTAATCACATAATCCTGACGGGCATCATAACCAATAGAGCCAATACTGAGCGGTAAACTACTTTTCTTTGCCTTTTTGGGTTCAGGTGGAAATAACCGAAATAATCGCTCGGCATCAGTCAGAATAGCTTTAAGTTCTCGTTCGCCTAAATACTCCAAAATAAGAGATGATCGTGATTCTCTCTGTTTGTCATTGTCGGTTTGGATATACCCCTGTTCGCACATCCAATCATAATTAGTGTTATCAACAGCAACCGATTTTAGCCGCTTGGCTAACTGGCAATACGGATCATCTTCTTTCGCGTGTCGCTGAATGGCGGCTAAGGTTTCCGATTCACTAATTGGATCGCCATGTACCCAACGATAAACACAGGAAAACAAGGCATCTGAAATAGCTGGGGCAATATGGGCTTGTTCAGTCATTTTGCCACCTGCTTAGTCATGGTGAATTTACCGATTAAGGGGTGATACCAGTATTTACTGCCGTACTTGCGTTTTGCTGCCTTGATAATAATTAATGCTGCTTGCCTAAATTTAGCCTCATTAACAATTAATTGATTACCTTGACGTACCACCAGCACACCACAATTTTTTGCCAATAGTTCCGCCTTGCTGGTGGATAGCCCCATTTCAGCCGCAAGAGTAGTTAATGGCGCCATACCCTCGGGAATAGTCTGTTTACGTTGCATAGCGGCTATGGCTTGTTCCAGTTCAGTCAAACGCGCTTCATATTGGTTAACTTTTTCAGTTAATTGGTTGAATTGTAATTTACTGATCATGGCTCACCCCTCACGACGGCTAATTTCAAATTGTGCAGTCAATAGGTTTTGCTGTATGCCACACATGATTCGGGGTAAATACATCAATAAATCACTTAACCCACTAAGATGATCCCTAGCTTGTTGGTCAGTATATTCTTCACTATTTAGGGAGTGAAAAGCTAATTGACCCACTGATTTTAAGGCTAACGCCAAACCTTGGGTGGCTTCCTCTGCATACATGACAATTTCTTTTAGTTCGTCTGTCTCCAGCTTATCTAGATCATTACGCACAATAACATTGTAAATATCAGCCATGATTAAGCTCCCTTGCTACTAGCGTTAATATCTATCAAATTAATATCAGTAATTAATTTTCCGCAGTGTTCAGACGCAAGAATAGATATTGTCGGTATAAACCGAACTAATTCGGGATCTCCATTGCAAGCAATCTCTTTAATCAAATCGACTAAATCACCGGCTAATGTTGCTGAGGCTAATAGCTCATAAGAGGTTTTAACTGAAACTTTAATACCCATGATCAAGCCCTCCCTGCATAGGTAAATTCTTTACTGAACTGACTGATAGATAAAATCACTGGGCTATCAAAACCATCACGGATAAACGTCACTCTATTAAATTGAACCGATAATACTTTGACGGTTTCACCATTTTTATGAGTGTAGAATTCATTAGCTTGAGGGTTACGCATGGCTTGCCCCCTGACGAATACGCGCAGAGAATAGGCAAGGGGAATCAGGTAGCATAGAACGTGCTTCTTGTTCGCTGGTGGCTTCAACCAAGAAGTATTTAAATTGCTGGCATGAGAAAAAACGCCATAGGAATTTAGGGTGAGTTTGGGTAGACTTATACATAGCCATAGTGTTACCTCGTTTAACATTGTGGTTAAACGCCTCGATAGTGTTCCTAGCACTTCGGGGCGTTGCTATTTCTGCACCAGAATAAACCAAGGTGCACAAACACCTTATATCTAAGTGTATGAACACGTCAAGTATTTTAAATTGAAAAAATTCCTGTATAGTGTTCCTACACCAATTTAAGGAAACCCTATATATGGCTACTGGATATAAAAATAATAAATCAACAACCAAAGGAATTAGATTTCCACATGAATTACTTGAAGAAATTGACTCAAGTGTAGAGCGTGAAAATTCCAACTTTTCAGCATGGGTTATTGATGCTTGTGAAAAAAAACTTAAATCAGAAAAACGCAAAACTAAGCAATCAGGCGAATAATTAACAATCAATCCTCGCTGAACTAGGATATTGAATAAATTTGCGTTATTATCGCTATTGTCATTGGCACAATGATTTATAAAGTTGTTGTTTGAAGAGGTAGCATTCGCAGTGCTACCTTTTTTATTGCCTGTAACCAACTGATAAGTATTCACTACCGAATTTACGGTAGTGGTTAATATTTGGCTACTTAACGCATTACGGATCAGACTTAACGTATTATTAAAACCGTAGCTTAAAGCTACAGTATTAGTATGGGCGTCCACTTTAACCGACTCCCCACTCACTTGTAGGGAATCGTTCACTTGGTAGACAATAGGCAATAATTCACCAAATAACTTATTGTTGGCTAAATGTTGACCTCCCCCGTTTTGGGGAGCGCAAATATTGAGCAATCCTATTTTGCCGAAATTAATTTTTTTAATATTCATTGGCTTACCTTTACACGTTGCGCTAACCACTTCTGAGATAGATTGATTAACTTGTCTTTACGCGCGTAATAACTCATGCCTAATTCAATTAGCGTTGTATTAGTTTGCTCAAGGTATGAAAGGTGTTCTAATTGAGTCTCGCTCATGGAATCACGAGCATTACCAATAATGCCGTTCTGTTTTGCCCATGCTTTGGCTGTTAGTCCACCAAATACAATACGATTCAACATATTTGATTCAATTGTATAATGCCGTGGTAGTGTGTTTTTGCCTTGTTCCATGCGAGCCAGATCTAACGCTATACACATAGGCTTAAAGTAACTTGCGACTTTTAGTCGTGATTTAAGTTGCTGGCGTAATTGCTTGGTAATAGTTGGTGCTACGTTGTGTAGTTCTTCCTCACACTTGATAAAGTATTGACGAATTAACCGACCTTGCTCTGTACGCTCAACCATTCCTAGCTCTTTAGCCATATTGAAAGTGATTAGGTACTCGTGTTTAATTTGTTGTCTAGATTTTGCGCTACTCAATTTTGAGTCGCTCAAAGTTTCTACAATTAAATAATCTACCCCTTGAGTAAAACCATATTCATTGATACGACGTTTAATCCAGTCAGTTAATCGAGTATCTACACCTAATACTTCATGTAATGAATTAGCACTCACACAATTGATTAACTGGCCGTTAAAATCACGTTTAATAATAGGTAATGAGTCTGCAAATGTTGTTGCTGTAATATCTTCTAACTGGATTTTTGAGTGAGCAAAACCACCAGCAATTAAGCTGTTATTTTTCTTTTTCATGATTTAGTACCTAAGTATTGATAGGTTTATTATTGCGTGTGAGTTGTACGAGTGGACGCAATATAAGCATCAATATCTGATTTATAATAAAAAACCTTTTTATTACCAATTTTATAGTATGGGATTTTTACATGCCCAGTGCTTGCCCAATTGGCAAGTGTCTGAGGGCTTATACAAAGCTCTTTAGCTGCTTCTTTGCGAGAAAGTTTTTTATCAGTATTAATTTGTTCCATAGTTATTACCGTATATTGTTAGTTATCGTCGGGTATTACTATGAAACATAGATATTAGCAGGAATAGACTAAAAGCTTGCTTTTACAGTGGAGTTACTAGCATCTTCCATAGAGTAGCCCGTTTTTACTATGGCAAAAACGGGCTTTTAGCTTATTAATCGAAAACGAGCTCACCGCTAGTATATTTTGGCGGTTTCGGTGGTAATAACTCATTTTCTTTAATCCATGTTAATAAAGATTTTTCTGATACTTTATAGTGTTCTCTTATTTTTTTTATCATAGTTGTTTGTGACATAGATTGATGTTTAATCCATGTTTTTTCCATAACGTTGATTATCTCTTGTTTATTTTTATGTTCATTTTTTTTTCCTGCATTGCGCCTATCTTCGCTTATTATTAGTTTTTTATATAATTTTTTATCGTATCCAGATAGCATCTTTTCAGTATTCATTCTGTGATACAATTGGTAAATTTCGTTAGCAATATAATCACAATTGGCTTTTTTTAACATCATCACAGCTTGCAATAAAACCAAATTATCTTTACCTCCGGAATGCTCCAAAATAGCTTTTGCTTCAAGGTTATTTTTCATTCTATTATCTAGCTCAACTAGTTCATCTGTAGTGGTTTAATAAATTTGGCCACCTGAACAGAGGTGATATGCTTACCTCAGAACAACACAGGTGCCTTAATGAAAAAACGAAATTTCAGTGCAGAATTCAGACGTGAATCAGCTCAGCTGGTTG